>CAZIDA010000005.1:0-21808 GCA_964537865.1 uncultured Acidobacteriota bacterium | reverse complement strand
GCCATCAGTTGGGCGGTATAGGTCTTGGTGGCGGCGACGCTGCGCTCGCGCCCGGCGCGCGTCAAGATGATTTCATCCACGATCGCGGCCAACGAAGAACGCGCTTCGTTGGTAATGCCGATGGTCATCGCCCCGCAGCGCTTGGCGTTTTGCATCGTCAGGTTGATGTCGGTGGATTCGCCTGATTGCGAGATGCCAATCACAAGCGCTCGGTCGAGACGCAGCCGGGCTCGATACAGGGTGTGAACCGAGGGCGCCGCCAGCGAAACCGGAACGCCGGTCATGATTTCCAAAAGATATCTTCCAAATTGCGCGGCGTTGTCGGAAGTTCCCCGGGCCACCAAGATGATGAGCGCCGGTTGGCGCCGGCGGAACTGATGGCTCAGCGCTTCGGCGTGCTTCCATTCCAACCGCAGCGTCCGCTCGAGGACATGCGGTTGCTCCTCAATTTCCTGCAACATTCGTGACATCGGCGCGCCCATTCCTCCTGATGGCGGGTCCATTGCAGCAGACGGAATAGAGCTTGAAACTACGGCCTCATTCATGACGCAATGGTTTCGGCATTGTAACACATTCCCTCATTCAGAAATCTGCCGGAAGACCGGAAGCAAAATGAAGGGCGCTTGCCGAGATGGTCATTCACCGCAGAGTCGCCCCGCCGCGGCGGGTCCGCCCCACGTCGGCCATTTTCGTTGCAAACCGCATTCAAGATTTTCGCTCTTTTGGAGCAAACGCGTCGCTGAGTCCTTCGCCGAGGAGATTGAAGGAGAGCACGACGAGGAAGATGGCGAGTCCCGGCGCGAGAATCCACGGGCGCTCCGACATCGCGGTCACATTCATCGCCGCGGCCAGCATGTTTCCCCAACTCGGATTGGGTTCCTGAATCCCCAGACCCAGAAAAGACAGCGCGATTTCTCCGAGAATATAGAAGGGAATCGTGAGGAGCGCTTGAGCCACCAGAAAGGGAGCTGTGTTGGGAAGGATGTGAAGACAGAGAATTCGACTGCGTGATGCGCCGGTCGCTTCCGCCGCTTCCACAAATTGGCTGGATCGCATCGAAAGCACCATTCCCCGGATAACCCGCGCCACCGTTCCCCAATTCACAAAAGAAAGAATTCCGATGATGAGGAAGAAGCTGACCATAGACGAGAGTTCCTTGGGAAACACGGTCCGCAGCGTGAGCAGAAGATAGAGGGCCGGAAGCGCCATAAACAGCTCCGACCCGCGCATGGTGACTTGATCGATCCAACCTCCGAAGTATCCGGATATTCCGCCGAAGATCATGCCGACGCCGAAAGAGATCAGGACACCGAGCAATCCCACCAACAAGGAAACGCGCGATCCGTAGACAAGGCGCGAGAAGATATCGCGGCCCAGATCGTCGCTTCCAAGCAGAAACACTCGATGGGACCCGGCGCCTCCAAACAAATGCCAATCCGAAGGGATGATCCCGAGCCATCGATAGGAATCTCCCCTCACAAAAAAATGAATGGTCGTGGGTGGAGCCTCGGGGTGGGCGCTGTCCTGAAGCGGCGGAGAATTGAATGAAGCCCGATGCTGCACGATAGGCGAATAAGGCGCGATGAAATCCGCCGCCACCGCTGTGACGAAGAAAATCACCAGCAACCAAAAGCCCCATCGGGCGCGAGCGTTAGGAAGAAATTTCATGAGCGTTAGATGGAACTGGTTTTGATTCGCGGATCGTTCCAGGCCATCAACACATCGGCAATCAGATTGCCGACGATCAACATCAGCGAAGCCACCGTCAACGACCCCATCACCAGATACAAATCGCGGCTCAGCAGGGCATCGTACGTCAAGCGGCCCAGCCCCGGCCACGACATCACAATCTCCACGAGAAAAGCGCCGTTCAATAAATTGGCGATTGAAAATCCGAAAAGCGAAATCAACGGATTGAGGGCATTGCGAAAAGCGTGGTTCCAGATCACGCGGGAAGTCCGAAGCCCCTTGGCGCGCGCCGTCAACACAAACGGGTCCTTCAACACTTCCGAAAGATTACTGCGCACTTGGCGAAGATAAAGGATGGTGGGATTGATGGCGAGCACAATCGCCGGCAACGCCAAGTGATGGAGGAGGTCGAGGAGGCGCGCGGGCCAATCGAGATCGGAAGCGTCCAACCGCTCGCGGCCTCCAACGGGAAACCAGCCGGTGCGCGCGGCAAACAGCAACGCCACGAGAGCCACCAACAGCGTCGGCAATGAAATGCCGACCGATGAAAGAAAATGAATTCCTCGATCCAACCAAGTTCCTTTCTTGACCGCGCTCAGGATGCCGAGGGGAAAGGCGATAAGGATCGCCAGCGCCAACGATGACAGCGAAAGCAACAGCGTGTTGGCGGCATAAGAGCTCATCATCGCCATGACCGGTCGTTGATAGGCGAAAGAGTAACCAAAATCGCCGCGACAGATTTGAGTGATCCATTTTCCGTATTGCACGTACCAGGGACGATCCAATCCGAAATTGGCGCGCGCCGTCGCGATGGTGGCGCTGTCAATCTGAGGGTTCAATTGCATGGACGAAAGAAAATCGCCCTGAGCGGTGTGCATCAGGAGAAAAGAGAAGAAGGTGATTCCTAAAAGCAGTGGAATGGAAGCCAGCACGCGAACCAAGAGTCGCCGCAGCATGGGCAGATTATACTCGATTTTTTGAGATTCAAAAGGTGCTCGGTTGATGCGGGATCTTTTTCATGAAGAGCGCCGGCCGAAGCGGCATGGCCGGATTCGGCCGGTGACTTCGCCGAAACAAAAAAATGGCCTGCGCGGAGGAGGAAGATCACGCAGGCCTGAGATGCTACGTTTGTGGAAGAGACAACGGATCTCGTTTATTGAATCGGAAACGTGTGCTCCTTATCGGAAGCGGCCATCGTGAATTCCATTTCCTCGCGGCGCTTCTTCTGGGCAAACTTGTTTTCGTACATGCGCGCGTCGGCCACGGAGAGCAACGTGTCCGAGTCTTTGCCGTCGTGCGGGAAACTGGCGGCGCCGATGCTCAGCGACGTCTTGATGAATCGCCCAAATCGCTTTTCCGACTGAATGCCGTCCACCTCTGACTGAATCTGTCGGATCTTTCTTTCGATGTCCTCGCCGGTGAGGCCGGGCAGAATGGCCATGAATTCGTCGCCGCCCAAGCGGGCCACGAAGTCGTAGTCGCGCAACGTGTTCTTGAGCAGCTTTCCGATCTGGCGCAGCACTTTGTCGCCGATGGCGTGGCCGAAGGTGTCGTTCACTTCTTTGAAGAAATCCAAATCCATCGCCAACACGGTCAGCGGCGTGTTGTTTCGGCGGGAACGGGCAATCTCTTCGTCCAGCTTTAAGAACATGTGACGCGAGTTCGGCAGCCCGGTCAATGAATCCGTCAACGAGTTCTCGTAAGTCTGTTCGAAGGTCATGGCGTTGCGGATCGCCAAAGCGGTTTTGTCGGCCACCAGTTCCAAGATTCGCAGATTGTCGCCGACAAAACAGGCCGAAGCTTCGTCGTAAAGCGTGATGACTCCGAGGACCTCGTCATTGACCATCAAAGGAACGGAGAGCGCCGACCGCATGAGCGTGAATCGCGCGGCGGTTCCAAGATATCCAAATTCCACCATGGGATTGGCGTTGATCAAAGCGCGCTTGTTCTCACCCACCCAGCCGGTGATGCCTTCACCCATCGGGATGGCCAGATCGGAGAACGTCTCTTTCTCCTTGCCGTCGATGTATTGCGGAACCAGCTTGTCATCCTGTCGCAAATAGATGACACAAGAATCGCTCGGAATGATCTTGCGAATCTTGGCGGCAATCAGATTGAGCGTTTCAACAAGGCTCAAACTGGTTCCGACGGTTTGAACCAGTTCGTAGAGGGAATACACTTCCTGATTCGCGGCGGCGATGTTCTTCAGGTGGTTGATTTTCACCGGTTCGCTGTAGCCGGCCGCGGGACGGGCTTGCGCGTCCGCCTTGGGATTGAAGTGGAACGAAAATGCCGGCTGATTGGCGGAGACGCGATGAGCTTCCTGAGCCGCCGTCCACGCCTCACTCGACAAGGCGGGATACATTTCTTGGAAGAGGCTCACGATTTTTGGATCGAAGGCTTTTCCGCTTTGCTCCACCACGTACTTCATGGCGTCTTCAGGGGTCAGCGCGCGGCGATAGGGACGGTCCGAAGCCAGCGCGTCGAAGCAATCGACCACCGAAAGAATGCGCGCGGTGATGGGGATTTCTTCTCCCGCCAATCCGTTGGGGTATCCCGTGCCGTCATATTTCTCATGGTGACACAGAACCACCGGAACCACCGGATATGGAAAATTCACGGCCGAAAGAATCTCGGCGCCGACGATGGGATGAATCTTCATGCGATTGAATTCTTGCGGCGTCAGCTTGCCGGGCTTGTTCAGAATGTATTCGGGAACCGCCAACTTGCCCACGTCATGGAGCAAGGCGCCTGCCTTCAAAGATTGAATTTCTCCGTCGCTCAGATTCATCGCCTTGGCCAGACCGATCGCGAAAATCCGAACGCGCTGAAGATGCAAATGCGTCGTTTCATCTTTGGCGTCAATGGCCAACGCCAACGCTTCAATCGTGCGCAAATGCAGGTCAGCCATGCTTTGGAGATGGTTGTGACTATCCTGCAAGCGACCCATGTAAAGCTTGTGCGTGAAGTACGTTAAATACAGCGGGGGAATTGCCAGAAAAACAACCGCGATGCCGAAGCGCTGATAGAAAACAGTCAATGCCCAAGCAATGGAAGCACCGACAAAGAAGCTAGGCGCTGTCCAAAAGAAATCCTGACGCCAGACTCGGATCGCGCTTTTCTTTTCACTTAAACCAATGGCCAAAGAGACAAAAGATGTATTAACAAGGAAATATGCAACTGTTGCTGCAATCAGTGGTATGAATTGGAGGTTTACTCTAAAGAGAGGAACTGAATCCGCTGCGTGTAGGCTTGCATAACTAGTCAGAACTGTAATGACCAGACAGCCAATATTGAACATTATCCGATCAATCCCGGCATGTTGCTTCGTCTTGACCTTAAACACTGACCCACAGAATTGCGAAAACGCTGCGACAAGCACTGCCTCGTTTGGACCCAACAAGAGAATGCTTGTGAAGACGAATGCATATGCTACTGAGAGAGTGCTTGTGGACGATGGAAGTCGGACTTTAACGGAAGCTGTGGCTGCCGCTAAGACGCCGAGGAGAAGGAGTTCCTTCCAGTGTGCTTTGTATTGTGCAGCGACGGCGCAGTGTACCAAAAGGTATGATCCCGTAACCGAAACCAGAAATATGTAAATGTCCAGTAAGGGAAGTCGCTGCAGATACTTCTTCAAATTCGATCCTCCTCTTCATGCTGCCAACAATCAATGTGCTGACGCTAAACTTGGAAAGTAAAAGGGCTGAATTTGTTTTGCATCAGCCCTCTTCATTGTCAGTTCTCTCCATTGATCAGCACTGAAGAATTCCAAATGACATTGCCGCTATTCCAGATAACGTTTCCGCTGTTCCAAATCACATTTCCGCTGTTCCAGATCACGTTGTTGTTCCAAACGACGTTCGAAGTTTGCACGGGATCGATTGACTGTACGGCGCTTGCCCCAACGTAGTTGGTTCCCCACGCAGCATTCCCGCCCCAGACGGCGCCGGCGCTCCAAAGCGTGTTACTGCTGTTCCACAGAACGGTCCCACTATTCCAAATGACGTTTCCGCTGTTCCAAATGACGTTTCCACTATTCCATATCACCGCTCCGCTGTTCCAGATGACCGTCCCGCTTCCCCATGTAGTCTGGCTATCCCAAAGGGGAAGGTTGTTCTCGAGCATGCCTCCCCACAGGACGTTATTTCCCCAGATGACATTGCCGGACCAGACGATATTCTCACCTTGGATCTGATTCTGAGTTTGAAGGCTCAAACCTCTGTCGCGCAGTTCGGTAGTTCCGTACGGGCCGTGGTTTACGGAAATGTCGTCGGCCAACATGAGCGCGCCGAAAGTGTTGAGGTAACCGGCGCCCTGGGCAACAAACGGAAGGCCTAGGTCTTGCGAAGTTGCCATCAGAATCGCCTTGACTATATTGGGTGTGAGATTCGGATTCTCCTCAAGCATCAGCGCCACGGTTCCAGAAACCACCGGCGCGGCCATGGAAGTTCCGCTCAGTGTGTAATAGTGAATAGCTCGTCCAGGTTCCCCGTAATACGAAGGGTCCACGCGATTCTGCGGATAAACATCATAAAGATCGTTCTTATTCGGACTGGGATCCGCAATGGATTTGATGCGATTGCCCGGCGCAACCAGATCAGGCTTTGAAAGCAGATCAAACTCCGTGGGCCCGCGAGAGCTGTAATTGGCCACGGCATCATCGGAGCGGGCGGGTGTGCCCTCTGATTTGGTGGCGCCCACCGTGATCACCATCGGATCGTTTCCCGGACTTGTGATTCCCCCGTAAACGATGTGGCCGGTCTGATCTTCTCCATAATTGCCCGCGGCTACGACTACGACAATTCCGGCTCTTACAGCCGTTTCGCAAGCCTGTGTCAAAGGGTCTGTCTTGTAAGATTCAGTGACGGGATGTCCCATGGAAAGATTCATGACGCGGATGTTGTACCGATTTTTGTTCTGAATGACCCATTGAATTCCTTCGATCACATCGCTGACGTAACCCGATCCATCGTCCCCCAGAACCTTCACGTTGATTAGATTGGCGGCCGGCGCAATTCCCGCCATGATGCCGTTCGATTCATCGCCGTCCCCCGCAATGATGCCGGCGACATGGGTTCCGTGTCCGAAGTTGTCACTTGCCGAGCCGGCGCTCTCATTGGCGTTTCCATTCGAGCCTACCGTGCTCCATTGCGCCACGATTCGATCTCTTTGCCATCCACGACCATCAAGATCGTCTCCATGGGGAGAGATTCCAGTATCGAGAACCGCGACCCCGATGCCCGATCCGTCCACCCAATACTTCTTGCGAGCAATGTCTGCTCCGACGGTCTTCACCGTGATGTCGTTGAACGGAGTCACCCGCTGATCTTCGGAAATTCCTTCCACACCCGGCATCTTGGAGATGGCATCCAGTTGTTGCATATCGACATCGGCAGCCACGGCATGGACGGCCCAAAAAGCCCTCTTGTACTGGGCGCCGCGGGAAGCCAGTTCGGCCGGATCCAGATTTGTCGCCGCACTTCTGGTTCGGATGATTACGTGAACAACTCCGCGCTCTCCCTTTTGAATTCTGGTTCGAAGGGCGCCGTCGAGTCGGTCGTTATGAGCGGACAGTCCCATGGTCGGGAAGGACATGAGCGCCAACAACGAGAGGAGGATCAGTGTGATTCGAATTCGCATGGGTGTGCTCCTAGAAGCCCGTGTTCCTTTCGTCCGCGGAAAAGATCGGACGAAAGTCCGCCTGGAAGTTAGGGCTCCATATCAGGCGTGGTCCACACAGAATTGTGGAATCAGTGGTCATGGTTTGAATGAGGCGTGTCTGCAAGCAATTTTCTTTGGATGCCTCGTCATGGTTGCGATTCTCGTCAATCCTTGAAACTTGAGTGGGAGACATTTTCTTTCTCCTGAAGTCTTCGTCTAAGGGAACTCTGGCCGAATGCCCAGGGAGTATGCTCCTGGCCGACTATTTCAAAGCAAGCTGCGCGCCAAATTTTCTTGGCCTTGTTTTTGAATCAGATACGATTGAGGCGTTTAGGAATTGGCTCCGCTTCAGTCACAATGACCGACCTGATTTCGGTCATAATGACTCAGTCCATGGATCAAGCAGACGAGCCGAACTCGTGTTCGATTCTGAAGGGGACGCCTTCAATAGCCCAGTTCTCTGCGGAAGGCTGGGTCTCGAATCGCCCCTCGTGGCTCATCTCTGAAAGGGTTATGGCAAACGGTTTTTCCATTTTCGTGGCGGGTTGTCACAGGCTGGAAGCCTGTGACAACCTATTCTTTGGGGGGGAGGAAGATGAAGCTCTGACTAGAACCAGGACCAGAATTCAGTTCGAATGAATCGAACCATTCTGCGAGAGGCAAGATCTCCGATGGTTCTTTTGCCGCAATAAATCTTTGCGTATCCGGTCATTTGAGGCTTCAACAAGAAGTTCGGATTGTCAACCTCACTCCGGACCATCACCACACGAACATTTTGATCGCGCTGATCGGCGATATCAGAGATTTGGGTGACGCGGCCTTTGAATTCGAGTTTTGGATAAGCGTTGGCTTTCAACCGGACCGGGAATCCCACTTCCACGTCGCCGACTTCCTTCTCGGGAACCGGGATCTCCGTGATGATTTTCCTGGTGTTGGCGACTTGGCAAATGACCTCTCCTTGCTGCAGATAAACTCCTTCCTTCTGCTTCAAGAAGTGCGTGGTGATGACTCCGTCGATGGGGCTCCGAATGGCTGTGTAAGCGCTCTCCACTTCGAGTTGCTTCTCTTGGGCCACCAATCCTTCGATCTCGGCCCGCTTTCCTTGAATTTGCTCCGGACGCACACCCGCCATTAGTTTGGCCAAAGATCGCTTCGCTTCCTGGAGTTGGCCGCGCTTTTCTTCCACGTCATGCTGGAAACCGATGAGTTCGCGTTCACGCAAATTCAAATCTCGCTGCGCTTGGTCAAGCGACATGGAGGCTAGGAGCTTCTCATCGAACATCTTCTTAAAGCGATTGAAACTCTTGCGGGCATAATCGACTTGTTCCTTCGCGATGGGAATCTGCGCTTGCGATTTCATGAACGCCGCATCGGCGCTATCGACTTGGGATTGGACCAACGCGATTTCTTCTTTCGAGGGTCCGGCCAACATGAGTTGAAGCTCAGCTTGCGCCTCGCTGATCTGGGCCAGGATTTTGTCTTTCTGGGCGCTGAGCTGATAGTCCGCGAGGCGAGCAATCACATCGCCGGCGTGAACCGTCTGGCCCTCATCAAAATAGATATGATCGATTATCCCCGGCACCTCAGCCCGAACGTCAGCCCGCTCATACGGGATCAGCACACACTGGTCAGAGACCTTCAGTTCCCAACGGCCAAACGTAAGGATAAGCATTCCTCCCAAGCAGAGAAAGCTGGTCACATACAGATTCTTATGGCGCGCCACGGTATTCTTTCTCTCAGTTGCCTTTTCTTTCTTCGGGAGGATGTGCCCAAGCGATTGAACGAGCGGTTCGCTGACGACGAATAATGCTACACCCCAGAACGCAATAAAGCCAGTGCCTTGGTATTGCTGAACGAAATAACGTTCAATCTTTAGAAAAAAATAACCCAGGAAATTGATGGAGTACATCAGAGCGATCAAACTGTACGCCCAATAAATTCGGCGTTCGCGGCGGGCCAATGAGGCACAAACCCGGTTGGCGCCGAGGAGCAATGATCTCATCTTGCCTCGAAGATACGTGAACGACTTTGATCGTAGATTGGAAACTGAGAATAGCTCCGCAAGGATATAATAACCGTCGAGCTTCAGCAGTGGGTTGAATTGGAAGATTGTCACCACACCCGTCACAGCTATCGTTGTGAAGACGAGGTGAGCCAACCAAGTCTCAGGGGCAAGAATCCGCCAAAGAATTGTAAGCACCGCCCAAAGGAATGATTGGATAAAGACACCTGCAGCCATGACGGCAATTCGTTGTGACTTCTTCTTGAAGAGATAGCTGTCACTGACATTGCAGAAGCAGGAAGGTTGAAAATAAAGAAGCAGGAAACCCATCTCGTGGACTTCCCCGCCAAAATGCTTGCATGTCATCCCATGAGCCAGTTCGTGAAAAATGACCAATGGCATCATCACCGCGAAGGCAAGAATGATCGATTGCGCGGAGAATAGCGTGGTGATTTCCTGCGAGATTTGACTCCAATTGGCCGCAGTAATACAAAGCCCAAAAAAGATTGTGAAGGCTGCCAAGCCGATGAAAGCCTTGGAGAAAAAGAAACTTGTTCGCGGAAGCCATTGATTGAAGAACTCATCGGGATCAAAATGAAAAATCTTCCAGTAAAGAATCTTTCCAAACCGAGATCGCCTAACTATCATAGAAGAAACAGCTTGCCTTGGCTTCGATTGAAGCTTTGCTGATTCTTCTGGCGAAATGGCTTCAGGAAGAATGCTCGCAGGTTCGTTCAGTTCGCTTTGTAAAAGTGCGTTTTCAAGAAGTAGGCATGACTGAAGCTTCTGTACAAACTTTGCCAGAATGTCTTCGTTCACTTTAATCCCGAATTCTTCCTTCAAGTGCGCTGCTAGCTCTGGTATCTGTCTGCTGCCATCAAGCCGTGTTGCAATCAGATATTCAATTCGTTTAAGGCGAAAGAACTTCTGTGACTTACGATCCTTTAGCACAAAATAGACCTGATCCCGATCTTGTTGCTCGGTAACGATCAGATCTTTTCTTAACTGTGGTTTGAATTCTGATGTTCCCATTGGCAATACAGCTCTCTCACTTCGTGGAGTTTGCACCGCAATTGGTGTCTCGCAGAATAAGTAATAGGATCTTCCATCCCCTTTAGGCCCGTAATCAGTGGAATTGACAATGGCCCATAATTCGGATTTGCACTAAAAGTCCTGACGTTTCAAAATTGATTCGCAGTTGGAAATTAAGCAAAATGCTGAATTACTGACAAGAGTGATAAAGAGAAGGAGAGAGATAAACTGTGGGCCGTCAGTGCCCAGAAGGAACATTTCTGCGAGCCACATCAGGAGAACAATCCAACCATTTTTCTCTAATCTCAAACGAGTTTTCATAAAACCGCATCCTTGTTGTCCAGCATAAAAAGCGAGGAAGCGGCTCTTTGGTGTTCCCAAAGCACCGCCCCCTGAACTGAGCAACTGGTGAAATTTCCTATCCACCCCAAAGCGCATTTGGAGCAACTTTGTCCTCGAGTTCTTCCACTTCCAGAACGACGATCTCTTCCATGGTTGTTTCCTCCTCTGTAGCATTCAAAAGTTGAACGTTTCGGTGCTTCTTGTTTTTCAGTCGCCCGTTCTTTTGGGGAAAAAATCAAGTGTCTTATGGAGGGGAACCCAGCTTTCCTTTGCGATCTGGTCCGAGTTCCCTCTGCCATATTCCCTCGTCACTGAGGAAAGACTCTGGTTTCGATCAATCTTTGTCCCAGGCTTTTTCTCGTTTCTAGAATTCAACTTGATTTCTCCCTGTGTCCGCATTTGCCTGAAACCCGTCTCGATCTGAATCCCTTGCCCGATCCTTCCATCCCAACAAGCACGAACGCTTTTCTATACATCAATCGGTATGCCAAAGTTGATTCTAATTTTTCGAGCATAACCATTTCTATGAAAACATGGAAGATGATCAAAAGATTTTAATGATATAGAATTCAGTGATTGCGAGCTAAATACAAAAATAATAATCTATGGAGATGATTATTATTTATGTGGGTTATTTATTTTTGATCGGACTCAATTCTGGGAGGTTGAGGCGTGATGTGGTCGGGAAGGAGCTTGCTGCCGATATGGCCGATAATCGACTTGGCAGCCATGTTTTCTGAGAAAATTCATGAAGACGGTGTAATCGGAATCCTCAAGATGAAAAAGTGTCATGAGATCCCTGTATCTTCCACGGGAATCTTGCAGTCCATGCTTGATGATTTCTCGGACCAACTCTTTTGAGAGTTCTCGTCGCATAAACGGTTCTTTCACTGCCTTCCAGAATGAGATCCCCTCCTCTTTCATCTTTCGATAGAGTTGTTCTGCATCGCCTTCCTCATCCTTGTAGGATAGGGAAACGGGTGAAGAAATGGATGGTTTTTCCTTAGCTGCCGGCAATGGCTGTTTCCGACTCTGAACGTCGGGCGAGGGGCGGGGTTCGCCTATCACCTCGGGCGGAAAATCGTGAAGTTGAACCTCCTTTCCTTGCGCCAGGAAGAAAGCGCTTTCTACGAGATTCTCAAGTTCTCGCACGTTTCCCGGGAAGGCGTAATTCATCAACCGCCGCATGACGGATTGAGAAACGATCTTCGTAATGGAGGGATTCTCCTGCGACAGCCTTTTCAGAATGTGGTTAGCCAACAAGGGGATGTCGTCGCCGCGTTCTCGAAGCGCGGGGACGTGCAGATTCAGCACACTCAGGCGATAATACAAATCTTCCCGAAACTCCCCGGCTTGGACCATTTGTTTAAGGTCTCGATTACTGGCTGCGATCAAGCGAACGTCCACGTGGCGGTCGACTGCGTCTCCCACCCGTCGGATTTCCCGCTCCTGCAGCACTCGAAGAAGCTTGGCCTGCAAGGTTCGGCTGGTATTGGTGATCTCATCAAGAAAGACGGTACCTCCGTCGGCTTCTTCAAACAGACCCTTCTTATCGAACATCGCGCCCGTGAACGCCCCCTTTTTATAACCAAAGAGTTCGCTTTCGATAAGGTTTTCGGGGATAGAGCCACAGTCAATGGCGATGAATCTCTTTTCCTTACGGTTTCCGTTGTAATGAATGGCGCGAGCGATAAGCTCTTTGCCGGTTCCACTTTCGCCGTAAATCAACACATTGGCTGAGCTGTTGACTACATTATCGAGACGGCGAAAAAGCTCCATCATCTTGGGGCTTCGACCGATGATGTTTTCGTACGTATATTTTCCCCGGACTTCATTGCGAAGATAAATGTTTTCTTGATGAAGCTTCTCATAAAGGCGGGCGTTTTCGATGGCGATCGAGAAGAGATTCGTAAACGCCATGAGGAAATTCACGTCCTCCTCGTTAAAAGGAAGCGTGGCGATGGGGTTGTCAATATAAACCGCGCCAATGGTTTTCTTCTTCACTGACAGCGGAATGCAGAGCACCATGCCGATCCCGAAGTCAACGATGGATCGGCGCTCCCGGAGCCGCTCATCATTAAGCGCATTAACGGAGATCAGCGGTCTTCCCACCTCAACCACTTCCGCCAAGACGGTCTTGCTGATGGCGGTGGCGTCTTCGATCGTTTCTTTGCTGATATTGCGGGCGACTTTGACCTCCAAATCGCCGGAGTCCTCGTTGACCAAAAGAATGAGTCCTCGTTCGACGCGAATGCTCTCGAGCACCAAGTCCATCACCTGTTCCAGAAGTTCATTGAGATTGAAGATTGAATTCACCAGCTTTGAAATCTGGAAAAGAGTGACGGAGTATTGATTTCGGCTCAGGCTTGAAGAGTTTTCCCGCGTTATGACCATTGTCGCTGCCCCTGTCTCCTTCACCGTCGGCCCGGTTTCTTTAAATATAGCGGCACGATATCGATTTTCCAAATAGTTCTTTTTCAGCTCTTCCGAAAGACGGTCGGCGATGGAGTTCATGATGGTAAGGGCCTGGCGATGATGAAGAACGGCGTTGGCGGTGTCGCCGCACTTGGCGTGCCATTGACTCAACCGGTGATGGGCTTCCACAATCAAGTCTGAGTCTTGAGTCTTCTCGGCCTCCCGTAAGGCCTGGTGAAGATCGTCGGATCCGGAGGGATCAAACGATCCGGAGCGGAGAAATGTCAGCCGACCCCGCAGGAGGTAAAATCGGGCTCGAAGAAGATGGTTTTGAGTGGAATCGGAGAGGGGTTTCACCTCGGTCAGAATGGCCTCGCAAGATTTTAGCTTCTCCCTTTCCATATCCGCCTGCGCCCTTAGGAGCATGCCTTGCAGAAACCCGTCCTGATGGTGAAGTTGTTTCGCCCGGTCCAATGCTTCCCGCAGTGATTGATCGGCGGCATCCCAAAGTTCTCGATCTATGGCAATCCGGCCAAACCCGATTCGGGCAATCATCTGCTCGAGGCTCCCCGCCGTTTTGACCGCCAGATTCGCGGCTCTTTCGGCATAAGATTGAGCCGCCTCGAATTTTCCGAGCCTTTCCTGATGTTCGGCCAACTTCAAGAGAACGTAAATCAGTTGAGTTTGATTCTGGGATTCTTCCGCAAGAGCCAATGCCTTGTTCAACAGCCCCCAGGCTTTTTCGAACTCGCCCAAGCCGGTCAGATTCTCACCTCGATCAAGAGCGATCGTCATCTCGATATGCTGCTCGGGCATCTCCCGGTTCAAGACCTCCGCTTGATCCAGATACTCCAGGGCCATCGAGTATTCTCCGATAAGGCTGTGAACGCTGGATAAATTGATATAGATCTGTTCAATCCCTCGCCGGTCGAAAATCTTCTCTCGAAGCTGCAGAGAACGCCTGTAACATTCAAACGCTTTGGCATAGTCGTGAAGATAATCCTGGTAAATGATGCCCAGGTTTCCCGTGACTCCGGCCACTCCTCGCCCCCACCCAAATTTCGAGTAAACGGAAATCGCGCGATGGGCGGCCTCAAGGGCGGCCTGAATCTCCCCCAGCGAATAATGGACAATGAACTTCTCATTAAAAATCTCTCCCAGTCCGGGAAAGTTTTCCAAGTGCTCAACGAGTTCGACCGCCTGTTGAATGTACTCTGACGCCTTCCGATAATCCGACAATCGATAATACTCAAAACTGATCCGAGCCAGCAGTTCAGCTTTGGTCTTCGCTTCGGGCACTGCCTGGATCAATTGAAGCCCTTGGTTGTTGATCTCCATCGCCTTGGGATAATGGCCTCGGTATTCCGCAATCCGGCTGAGGTGGAGATGGAGTTTCGCGGCGCGGACGGGAGTGAGGCGATCGCTTCCTTCATTCAGGAGGGAGCGGTAAATGGTCTCCGCCTCGTCGAGATGAACAAGCTGGAAATGACAGAAGGCGGTTTTCTCGCGGATCTCCAGTAGTCGATGATCGCCGGCTTCAGAGAACTTCTCGGCCAAGCCGTAAGCGCGAATGGCCTCTTCGTAAGCGAAAAGTCGCCGCAGTTTGTCTCCTGCGCGAATTGAGTACAGACGAGTTTTCTTTGCATCACCTGCCGCCGCAAAGTGAAACGCCAAAACGACCGAATGGTCCACATGGGAAACCAGCGCATCATTCTCGTAGAATTCCGCGATCTGCAGATGAATGTGCGCGGCCGCCACCGCATCGACCTCCGATTCGATGGAATCTTTCATTTGACCGTGTCGAAAAGAGAATTCCGAAGTTCCTCTGGAATCGGATCGAACCAAGACAGCGCTCTCCACCAAAATGTTGAGCATCGGCTCAAGGCTACTCGTTGATTCGTGGAGGACGGTTGAAAGATTTGAAATCGTGACCGGGCAATTGAAGAGTGCGATGACCTGAAGCAAGCGGCGCTGCGAAACATTCAGCGACTTGATGCGCCGCAAGAACACGGTCGCCATGGAGGCGGGAATGTCCAGCGAGTCGATCTCCGTCGGCTCGGCGCGCCATTCTTTCATCCGCGGTTGGATCACTTTCTCTTCCATCCAGACCCAGAGAACTTCTTGGATGAAGAAAGGATTTCCGTTTGTCTTCTGAAGAAGTTTGCTGACGACCGACGAGGGAGTCTTCTCGATGTCGAGCGTGGAACCCACCAACTCCGCGACGTCTTCCTGCGAGAGCGGCTTCAAATCAATAAACTCGGTCGTCTCCATTTCCCGCAACACGGGCAAGGAGGGATCGAGGGCTGAACCCGCGATTTCGTCCGATCGAAGGGTGGCTGCTAAAATCATTCGACGGGAAGCCAGACTTCTCGAGAGCCGTTGGATCAATTCGATAGAAAGAGCGTCGGCCCAGTGGATATCCTGGATCAAGAGAAGCGAGGGGTCCTCGGCGCAAGCTTCCAAAAGAAAAAGCGCCAGCGATTCCAACAACAATTCCTTCTCGCTCGATGAAGGCGCCGGCTCGGTTCCCAGGGGCCCGCTGAATTCAAAGAGGTCCGGGAAAATCTTCTTCAGCGGCGCCTCATATTTTTCAAGCAGAGACTTTTTGGGGGAACCGGGTTCTTGAGCCCCAAGAATGATGGGCCTCATGATGTCTTGAAAGCACTGAAGCGGTTGTCTGATTTTCTCCGAGGCCGCCGAAGAGAAAGTCCGGACTCCTTCGAGTTGGGCTTGGACCTTGAATTCTTCCAACAGGCGCGTCTTACCGACACCGCTTTCTCCGGCAACCATGAGGAGGCTGCCCGTTCCATGTTTCAAGAGCGTGCTGAGACGCGCGCTCAAACGTCGCTGTTCATCTTTTCGTCCGACGAACCGGCCGCTGCGGACATAATCTCGCGCCGCTTCATGCGTCTCGACCTCAAAGTTGTACCCCAGCTCGCGATTGAAGGCGTCGATGACATCTTGCGAAGAAGGGAATCGATCTTCCGGGTTCTTATTGAGGAGCCGAAGCACGATGGAGTCGACAGCAACGGGCAGCGTGCCGTCCTTCTCCGTGGGAGGAGCGGGTGTGACGCTCAGCAGCATGTCGATGAGCACCTGCGGATCGATCTCCCCGAAAGGCAATTGCCTCGTGAAAAGTTGGTACAGGACAACGCCCAAGGAGAAAAGGTCGGCGCGCGCATCCAACGGGCGACCCTTGACGACTTCCGGGGCCAGGTAGACGAGGGTTCCGCTCAGCCGGCCGCGTGATTGTTCGCTGACGTGGCGAGCCAATCCAAAGTCGAGCAGCTTCAGGCGTGCTTCGCCGGGGTGTGCAGGCGCGAGCACAATGATGTTTTCGGGCTTGATATCGGCGTGAACGTACCCTCGCGAGTGAATGTAGGCGAGGGCGCGGCAAATCTCTACGGCTCGCTCCACCCGTTCGCCGAATCCCATTTCGGCGGTGGCTGTGATGAGATCGCTGCCCTCGCAATATTCCGAGGTGAAAAACGGATCTCCCTGTGGGGTGTAGCCAAAATCATAAACGGAGGCGATATGGGGATGGCGCAACTGCTTGAGGGCCGTAAATTCTCGGATGAAGAATTCTCGAGTGGTGTCGGAGAGAATCTCACGCCGCAATTTCTTCAGAGCGACTTGTCGGTTGCGGTCCCAGAGATCCTCCACCAGGAACACTTCCCCCATCCCGCCTTCGCCCAGCGGACGAACGATGTTGTAGCGGCTGGTGATGGTCTTGCGCGCCATGCGAATGCCCCAAGCGATGGGAACTATTTCCAAAAAAGCTGTTCACAATTCCAGAGCGTGTGATGATCGAGAACCGCCGGTCGGAAATTTCCGAGCCCGTTCTTTGCCGCCACCAACACATCCGGTGAAACCAAATAGATGAACGGGAGTTGTTCGCTGACGATGGTTTGAACCTCGTCAAAATCCTTTTTGCGTTGATTGAAGTCCGGCGCCATCGATTGATCCAACATCAGAGCGTCGATTCGAGCCTCCCACGGCGTGGCCGGCTTTTTCTGATTCGGAAACCACTGATGGTTCGGGGCGCTGGAAAGCCAGAAATTGATCTGGGATGAGGGGTCGGTATCCGTATTCGTCGGTCCCAGCAAGCAGGCGTCGTAATCGAAGCTCTCCATGATCTTCGAAATCAACGCGGTGAATTCGATCGGCGTGAAATTGGCCTGGATTCCGATCTTCCCGAGGTCATTCTGAATCAGGGCGCCCATCTTCTCGCGACTTCGGTTCCCAGCGTTTGTGATGAGCGTGAATTTCACCGGATGGTTGGAGGCGTCTACGAGCTGCGGACTTGTTGGCGATCCCACAAAACGGAATCCCGCTTCGGTCAGGAGACTCTTCGCGGTTTCGACGCTGCAAGGATATTGTTGGATCTGAGGATTAAACCACGCTCGGTCGGAAGCGGTGAGCGGGCCAAACGCTTCGGTGGCCCGTCCCTGATACACCAAGTTCACCAGGCTTTTTCGGTCGATGGCATAAGACACCGCTTGGCGAAATTTCTGATTCGTGAACCATTTCAATTTCACCGGATTGACGTAAGGCCGTCGCGTTCTGGGATTGGAATTGCGGTTCTGGTTGAACCACATCAGTTCGCTGGTGAGACCGGGCCCCAGATCCCTCACCTGAATTCCCTTCGCCAAAGCTTGTTGGGCCAACGCGGCGAAGTCGCTTGCGCGGACTTCATTCAAGAGATCCAGATTCCCGGATTCGAAGTTCAGTATTTGCGTGTCCCGATTGGGAATGATCATCAAGACCAGTTTCGAGAGATAGGGAAGGCGATTGCCGCGTTGATCGACTTTCCAGTAATAAGGATTCCTTACGAGTTCCACGTATTGTCCGGGCACGTAGCGGCTGAATTTGAAGGGTCCCAATCCGACAATTTCATCGGGCGAGGAAGAGATTGGCCACGCCGACGAAAAGGTTCCGGCCTTGTAGGCCGCCTCCAACTTGTGTTTGGGGAGAATGAAGATGGAATCGAAGACGCGCTCAATCTTAGGCGCCGGCTCGGGGAATTGAAACTGCACGGTCAGATCGTCAATTTTCCTCACTACAAAGGGTTTTCCATTGATCTTCAGTTGATCGGCTTGAGGCGAATTCACTTTGGGATCATAGATCACCTGAAAGGTAAACAGAACATCATCGGCGGTAAACGGTTGGCCGTCGGAAAAAAGAATGTCTTGCCTCAAGTGCATGGTCAAGGTCCGCCGGTCGGGGGAATACTCCCACGATTTAGCCAGCGCCGGCTCCACCTCTTGGGTCTCACGATTGATGTGAACCAGATCGGCGAAGATGCGGTCCGTCACATCGGCCGTGGCGGAGTCGCTGGACACAACGCGGTTAAAAGAGCGCGGTTCCTGACTGATCGCCGTGACCAGAGTCTTTCCATACTTGCCAATTTCACCGGGGACCACGAGGGCGTCTCTCGAGAGCGGCCCCCACGGCTCCACTTTTTCTTGGGTCGGAGACTTTCTTTTGCAGGCGGAAGAGAAAGCCAAAGTGAGGATGAGCAGAAGGATCGCGATCTTCCGACTTTCAGTCCAAGATTTCATCAAGACTCCTTTTCCCAGAGGGAAGGGATGGGCGATCAGTCAGGAAAGGAAGAAAACGGTCAAAATGAGTCAAACTGTGAACTTTTGGCTGGCTTCGTGACAATTTCGTTAAAGAAACTTGTAAAGATTCTGGCCGTGATTGTCGAAAAGGTTTATAGCATCGCCTCCCGGCAAAGTCAATTTGGGTGGCGCGCTTTCCTGAACTGAAATCTGAAGGATGTTGAACCCATGATCGCCATGAACGAGACTACAAAAAGCGCCGCTCCATCGAACTCCGACAAACCCAAAACAGCAGTCCCGCCCCACGAAGAGACCGAGAAAATCCGCGTGCTCTTGGCGGATAATGATTCTACTACGCTGCGCCTCTTGGAACAGCATTTTCGGCAGGAAGAATTCCAAGTTCAGGTAGTCAACAACGGCGCGTCCGCGCTCGAAGCGTGTCAGGGGCAGCAGTTCGACATCCTGGTGACCGAATTGGTGTTGCCGCGATTGAACGGCCTGCAACTTCTCGCCAAGTTGCGCGCCCTGAAGATTCCTCCGGAAGTAATTTTGATTTCCTCTCAGGCCGGCATTGAAACAGCGGTGGAGGCCATGCGCCAAGGGGCCGCGGACTTTCTGACCAAGCCGTTGCGTCTTCCGGTCTTGCAGGACGCCGTGCGACGCGCCTTTGAACGTCGCTGTGTCGTCCTGGAAGGCGCGGCGCCTGGAAAGAGAGTGGAAAATCCGCGACCCTCGAGCTTTGCTCAGTCGCTCAGCCCCAAAATGAAAGAGGTTTCGCAGTTGATCAGCCGGGTTGCCAAGAGCAGCTCGACGATCCTGATCACCGGCGACAGTGGCGTCGGAAAGGAAGTGGTGGCGCGGACGATTCATCAAGAGTCGCTCCGGTGTAACAGCCCCTTCATCGATATCAGTTGTGCCGCCATCCCGGAGACGCTCTTGGAAAGCGAATTGTTTGGATACGAAAAAGGCTCGTTCACCGGCGCCGAAGCGGCCAAGCCGGGCCTTTTCGAGTTGGCCAACGGCGGGACGCTCTTCTTGGATGAGATCGGAGAAATTGGCGCCGTGCTCCAAACCAAACTCTTGAGGGTGATCGAAACCCGATCCTTTTTCCGCGTGGGTGGAACCAAGCAAATCTCCGTCGATGTCCGCATCCTGGCCGCCACCAATAAGGATTTGCGGCAAGCCGTCGACGAAGGAAAGTTCCGAAAGGATCTTTACTACCGGTTGAACACCATCAGCATCGAAATCCCGACTCTCAAAGAACGCAAGGAAGACATCCCCTTGCTGGTCCGGGAATTCGTGGCGGAATTTGATCGCACCGAACAGCGGCGCTTTTCGGAAGAGGCCATGGAAGCCCTGGAACGATTTCCCTGGCCGGGCAACGTGCGCGAGCTTCGAAACGTGGTGGAGCGTGCCTTGCTCATCTCTCCTCACATGCTGATCGATCGCGAAGATCTCCCGCGCGAAATCGCCGAATATCGGCCGACCGCGGATCGCCCCTCAACGGAACAGCCGCTCACGGCTCTCTCCCTGCCTGAAATGGAAAGGCGACAGATTGCCAACGTGCTCCAACAGACGCGATGGCATCGAGGCAAAGCGGCAGAGCTTCTCGCCATTTCGCCTAAGACGCTGTATCGAAAAATCAAACAGTACGACCTCGACAAGAGTTCTTCGCTGTACTGAAATCAGGGTCAGAAGGTTTTCGAGACAAAACCACGAACGGCCCTCTCTCGCCGCGATTCTGCCTTTGATGTTGTCCCTGGAGGGGGCAGCCTGCCTCCTGATTGACAACCCCCCATTCAAAACGATATAAGACAGCAGGGCTTATTCCTTCGGGAAGGAAGATTGTTTTCATGCCGCGTGAAATCTCGCATCCCAAATTTCGTTTGTCTGATGCCTTGTTGAAAGCATTTCTTCAAAGCGCCGCGTTCGCCGCAATCCTGTGGCTTTGTGTGGCGGTTGTTCCGAGTCGATCCTTCTCGGCGGGGACGCAAACAGGGCTCGAAGTTCTTGAGGCATCGAATTTCTCGAAGCTGCAAGGGCGCCACGTCGGTCTCATCACGAACCAGACGGGGATTGATCGCCGCTGGAATTCCACCATCGATATTCTCTACAAGGCGCCGGGAGTGAAACTCGTGGCGCTGTTTTCTCCGGAACATGGGATTCGCGGTGAGGAGGACAGCGCCGTCCGATCGTCCACCGATCCCAAGACCGGCTTGCCCATCTACAGTCTTTATCAAGAGAAGCGACGCCGCCCCACGGCCCAAATGTTGTCGGGCATTGATACCTTGGTGTTTGATATTCAGGATGTGGGCGCGCGGTTTTACACGTACTCCACGACGCTGGCCTATACCATGCAGGCGGCCGCCCAATATCACCTCAAATACTTTGTGCTGGATCGCCCCAATCCCATTACGGGCACGAAGGTGGAGGGTCCCGCGCTCGATCCCGACCACGTTTCATTCGTCGGTTATTTTCCCGGGATGCCGGTTCGTCATGGGATGACCGTCGGCGAATTGGCGGAGATGTTTAACTCCGAGATGAAGATCGGTGCTGATCTGGAAGTGATTCGCATGCACGGCTGGCGTCGATGGCTGTGGTTTGACGAGACCGGACTGCCGTGGACCTCGCCTTCTCCCAACATGCGCAATCTGAACGAGGCGGTTCTGTATCCGGTCATCGGAACGTTGGAAGGCGCCAACGTGTCCGTCGGACGCGGCACGGATACGCCCTTTGAAGTCTTCGGCGCCCCTTGGATCAACGGAGAAGAACTGGCGGCCAAAGTGAAAGCGGCGCAACTTCCCGGATTGCGCGTTTATCCCATCCGCTTCACGCCCACATCCAGCAAATACGCTCACGAAGTCTGCGGGGGCATCTTCCTGATGGTGGTGGAGCGCGATTCTTTCGATGCCGGCCACACGGCTGTTGCGTTGGCCTCGGCGCTCCATCAGCTTTATCCGACCCAGTTCCAAATCGATAAGATTTTGCCGCTGTTGGGGAGCCAGAAGCTGCTGACCGAACTGAAAGACAACGTCGATCTCAAAACGATTTACGGCGCCATGGACGCGCAGGTGAATGCGTTCAAAAAAATCCGCAAGAAATACCC
>CAZIDA010000004.1:0-24596 GCA_964537865.1 uncultured Acidobacteriota bacterium | reverse complement strand
CCAGCGCTCGTGTCGCGGCCACGTTCGTGGCGGATATCTGAAACTTTCATGGATTGAGGTTGGGCCATGTTGTCGGAAGAGATGATCAGCGCGTTGGTTCAGAAGACGGATTCCAAGATTCTGTTATTGGTGATGGATGGGCTGGGTGGTTTGGCGGTCGAGGGCCGCAGCGAGATGGAGGCGGCGGTCACTCCGAACTTTGATGCGCTGGTGAAGAAGTCGGTGGTGGGGCTGGCCGATCCGGTGTCACCGGGCATCACGCCGGGCAGCGGGCCGGGGCATCTCGCGATCTTCGGATACGATCCCCTCAAATATCAAATCGGGCGAGGCGTGTTGGAAGCCTTGGGCGTCGATCTCGAAATGACCGATCGCGACGTCGCCGCGCGCGCCAACTTCTGCGCCATCGACACCGACGACGTGATCACCGATCGTCGCGCCGGGCGCATTGCCACGGAACTCAATGAAAAGCTCTGCGCCAAGTTGGTCGCCAAAATTCCGCGAATCGATGACGTGGAAATCATTATCAAGCCAGGGAAAGAACATCGCTTCACGGTGTTGTTTCGCGGCGATGGACTGGACGATCGTCTCACCGACGCCGATCCGCAGAAGGAAGGGAAGAAGCGCATTCCCACCACCGTCTTGGATCCCGCGGCGCAAAAGACCGCGCGCGTGGTCAATCAATTCATGGATCGCGTGAAAGAAGCGCTGCGGGACGAACATCCCGCCAACGCCTGTGTGATGCGTGGCTTCGCGAAATACCCCGCTGTTCCGAGCATGGAGAAACGTTTCGGCCTGCGCGCCGCGGCCATCGCCACGTATCCCATGTATCGCGGCCTCGCCAAGCTGGTGGGCATGGACGCGCTGAAAACCGGCGAGACCTTTGACGACGAGATTCAAACCCTGCGTCATGATTTCTCGCGCTACGATTTCTTTTATCTCCACTTCAAGAAGACCGACAGTTACGGCGAAGACGGAAATTTTCCGATGAAGGTGAAAGCGATCGAGGACGTGGATCGGCGCCTGCCGGAGTTGTTGGCGTTAAGCGCGGACGTTTTTGCGGTCACCGGCGATCACTCCAGTCCTTCCGTTCTGAAAGCGCACAGTTGGCATCCCAGCCCGTTTCTTCTGCACTCTCGCTACTGCGGCGTCGATGTCGCTACTCGCTTCACGGAGCGCGAATGCGCTCGAGGGGTGCTGGGAAAATTCGAGGCCGTCGATGAGATGACTCTCATGCTCGCCAACGCGCTGAAGTTGAAGAAATATGGCGCTTGAGAATTTTTCGGCAGGGGATCACTTCATGGCGCGCAGTTGTTTGTTGGTCAGAAGCCATCGAAGCACGCCGTGCGACTTGGGCGGAATGCCGTCGATCTCCAGCAAGCACAGTCCCCCTTTCTTGAAATCCAACAACATTCCGTTCACGCGCCCGGTCAAAATCGAGGAGATCAATTCGCTCAAGCCGGGTTCATGTCCCACCAGCATCAGGCTGTCGCAGGAGGCATGCGGTTTGAGCGCCGCCCAAAGTCTTTGAAACGAGCCACCCGGTTTGAGGGCGGGAATTTCTTTCATCCGCTCCTTGGCGCCGAACACGGAAGCGACAATCTGGGCGGTTTGACGCGCTCGTGCCAAAGGACTCGTCAACAGCGCATCGAACTTGACGCCCATCTCTTTCATTCCTTCGGCGGCGGCGCGCATCTTGGCGGCGCCTTGCGGAGTCAGCGGCCGGGCATCTTCGGAAACTCCTGGGGTGCCATGATCGACGGCGACGGCGTGCCTGAGGAGATAGAGTTTCATGGGCGGTCACCTTCTTGGGACGATGTTCAAACGGAGTCAAAAATCTTAGCATTACATCGCCCTGTAATCAAAGTTTAATGATTCGTTAACGTCGGCCAGGGAGAAGTCATTATACTATCGGGAGGCGATGGCTGCCTGCCTGAAGGTTTCGGAACGCCACCATGAAAATTGCCGCGATCGACGTGGGAAGCAATTCCATCCACATGATCATTGCCGAATCGTTCGACGGACTCGATTTTCAAATTGTCGGTCGCGAAAAGGAGATGGTGCGGCTGGGCGCGGGAACCTTCGAGACCAAGACGCTCAGTGAAGCGGCCATGGTGCGCGCGGAGCAGTGCCTGCGCAAGTACAAACAGTTGGCGGAGCGTATGGGCGTCGACCGAATCATCGCCCACGCCACCAGCGCGGTGCGCGAAGCGCAGAACGGCGGCGACTTCATCAGCCGCGTTCACGAGC
The DNA here is from genome assembly GCA_964537865.1 of uncultured Acidobacteriota bacterium. GTDB lineage: Bacteria > Acidobacteriota > Terriglobia > JAIQFV01 > JAIQFV01 > CAZIDA01. The sequence goes on along the minus strand of CAZIDA010000004.1, from coordinate 22,349 downwards.
GCGTGGGCATCCACATCAAGGTCATCACGTCGGCCGAAGAGGCTCGCCTCATCGCGCTGGCGGTTCAACGCAGCGTCGATTTTCGCGGACGCCGCGCTTTGTTGATCGACATTGGGGGCGGAAGCGTGGAGCTGGCGGTGTGCGATCCCGGAAAAATCTATTTGGCGGAAAGCCGCAAGCTGGGCGTCATCCGGCTCACCGAAAAATTTGCGCGTCGCGATCCCATGAGCAAGAAAGCCCGCCGCGCCATCGAGAAATTTGCGCAGAAGCGGATCGGCGAGTTGGGCCGGGAAGCGCGCAAGATCGGATACGGAATCTGCATCGGCAGCTCCGGGACGATTCTCACGCTGGCCGACGTGGCGTCGCAAATCCAGACGGGCGTCGGGTTGCGACACTTTCATCAACAGATGTTTTCGCTGGACTCTCTGCGGGTTGTGAATCGCCGGCTGCAAACGATGACGCTGAAAGAGCGGGCGCGATTCCCCAGCGTGAGCATTGCTCGCGCCAAGACCATCGTGGCGGGTGGAATTGTTCTGGAGATATTGATGAAATCGTTCGAAGTGAAGCGGCTGATTCTTTCGACCCGCGCGCTGCGCGAGGGCATGATTTTTGATTACCTGCAGCGGCTTCCTGAAACTTCCACGCGCTCGGAGTTGGTTTCTGACATCCGGCGGCGCAGCGTGCTCGACCTGGCGCGCCGCAGCCGCTACGATCAGCCGCACTCCGAATGGGTGGCGCAAACGGCGTTGAAGATTTTCGACGCCACGCAACGCCGGCATCAACTCAATTCCAACGCCCGCGCGCTGTTGGAATACGGGTCGTTGCTTCACGACATCGGAATTCAACTCAGCTTCTCTCGCCACCATCGCCATTCTCAGTATATGATTCTGAATGGCGACTTGCGCGGCTTCACGCCGGAAGAGATCGACCTGATGGCGCTTTTGGCGCGCTTCCACCGCAAAGGAGAGCCCAACCTCCGGGATCCGGAATGCGCCTTGATGCCGAGGAAAGAATTTGAGACACTGCGTTGGCTCAGCGCCATATTGCGAGTGACCGATGGACTGGATCGCAGCCATCACCAAATTCTGACCTTGGTTTCGGTCCAAAAGAAACGCGCCCGCTGGCAGTTCGAATTTAAAACTCGCGAGGACGCCGAATTGGAGCTGTGGGGTTCGCGCCGGAAGGGCGAGTTGTTTGAGGAGCTTTTTGGCGGGAAGCTGGATTTTAAAGTGACCCTGAGAAACCGCGAGAAGCGAGTTCCATCGACGAAACAGGCCCGGCGGAGGAGAGATTCTCATGCTGACTGAGAAACATGATTTTCCGGGAAAGCTGATCATCGTGGAAGGCATCGACGGCTCCGGAAAATCGACCCAGTTGTTGCTCTTGCAACGATGGTTGCAGTCGCTCGGCCTGAAGGTTTTTTTCACGGAGTGGAATTCGTCGCCCTTGGTCAAGAAAGCCAGCAAGACCGGCAAGAGGAAAGGCATTCTCACGCCGACCACGTTCAGCCTTTTACACGCCACCGATTTTGCGGACCGCCTGGCTTCGAAAATCATTCCTCCGCTGAAGGCCGGGATGGTGGTGCTGGCCGACCGTTACGCCTTCACCGCCTTTGCGCGCGACGCCGCGCGCGGCGTACATCGGCAATGGGTGCGGCAAGCTTATAATTTTTCGGTGCGTCCGGATTTGGCGTTTTACTTTCGCGTCCCCATCGAGACGTCGTTGAACCGGCTGTTGGTGGGGCGAACGCAGTTGAAGTATTACGAAGCCGGGATGGACCTGCGCCTATCCAACGATCCGGTGGAGAGCTTTCGGCTCTTTCAATCGCGCGTGCTGAAGGAATATGACCGCATGGTCAAGGAATACGGTTTGATTGTGGTCGACGCGCGCGAATCCATTTCCGCGATGCAGCGAAAGGTGCGCACCATTACTCAGAAGGAGTTGAGCTTGTAGATCGGCGCCGGTCCGTTCAGGGCGGGCTGCCGGCTCAATATTCGATTTCAGATTATGGATTCCATCACACTCACCGAGACGCCGAAAAAATTTTTTGGGCTCGGACTGCCGTACATCGACCTCAAAGAGCTGAAGGGCAAAATCATCGTCATCGAAGGCACGGACGGCGTCGGCCGGTCAACGCAGATCTCGCTGCTGCGCGATTGGCTGGAAGTTCAGGGCTTCGCCACCATTGAAACCGGTTGGACGCGATCGGAGTTGATCGGCCAGACCATCACGGAAGCGAAAGAGGGACACAGCCTCAACCGTTGGACTTTCAATCTGCTCTACGCCACGGATTTTGCCGACCGCCTCGAAAATCAAATCATCCCGGCGTTGCGCGCCGGATACATCGTCTTGGCGGACCGGTACGTGTATACGGCGTTGGCGCGGGCTCAGGTGCGCGGCGTCGATCCGAAATGGGTGCGCGACCTGTTCGGATTTGCGCTCGCGCCGGACATCGTGTTCTATTTGAAAATTGATGTGCGCACGCTGATTCAACGCGTGCTGGAAGCCGGCGGGATGGATTATTGGGAGTCCGGCATGGATTTGAATCCGCACGTCGACATGTACGAAAGCTTCCGGCGCTATCAATCGCAATTGCTCAAGATGTACGACCAGTTGGCGCTCGAATATAATTTCCATGTCCTCAGCGCCCGCCACTCCGTCAGCCGCACCCAACACGATCTTCAACAAGCCATCGTTCAATATCTGTTTGAACCCGCCAAACGAACCGCCGTTCACCGGACTCGAACGAGTCGTGTTCCGATACGCTAGTGGCGCAGACACTCTTGTCTGCGCGTCCTATTCAAGGCAAAGAGATCAAGGAAAAGATATCCTCTGCATTCAAGCAAGGCCATTCACCACCAAGGCATCTCGTCGCTGCCGGCCAAGGCTGCGCAGAGGAATGCCATCTACTTCGGAAAGATCATTTGGCGCAGACAGGAGTGTCTGCGCCACGTCTTACGAACCTCCAACCATTTCCAACAGCTCTTCCAGAAAATTCTGCTGCGGCGCGGGAATCACCAAGTCGGTGTCTTGCGACGGGGAGTGCTCGTCGGTGGCGCCCTTGTTTGCGCGGCGTTCTCCGGTGAGTCCAACGTCGAGGAACAGTTGGGAGAGGATTCGATCGGGCCGATAATTCAGACTCTGCTGGAGCGCCGCCGCCCGCATGGATTGTCGAAGATCGCTGGTCTTAAGAAATGCGGTAATGCGAGGAACGAACTGATCCCTCGACTCAACCAGGAATCCGTTCTTTCCGTCGACGATCAAATCTCGGGGCCCTTTGGTGTTGTAAGCGATGACCGGCAAGCCGCAGCTCATGGCTTCGAGGACCGCGCAGCCGAATGTATCGAATCGCGATGGAAATACGAAAAGGTCGGCGGCCGAATAAAGGCGCGGCAGCTCCGCGCTGTCGACCCAGCCGAGGTATATGGCGTCCGGCAAAGCCCGCTCCAGCGACGTGCGAGCAGGCCCATCGCCGACAATCACCAGCCGGGACCGAGGAATCCGCTTCCGAACGGCGCTGAAGATTTCCGGGAGTTCGAAGACCCCTTTTTCCCCACTCAACCGGCCCACGAAGAGGAGCACCGGATCGTCCGGATGAGTGCCGGGGAAGGCCGCCGCCTTGTTCGCCGTTTGCGGACGAAATTGCGAATCGGCCCAGTGGGCGGTGCGAAAGATGCGGTCTCTGGAAATTCCCATCGACGGGCTGGAAAGCCACTCTTGCTGCTCGGTGTTGAGCGTGAACACTCCATCGAAGCCGCGATAGAACGCGCGCAGCATTCGGCGAACGCGATCGTGGTTGTGAGGATCGAGCTGCAGCGTCTTGTCGGCAAACTCCAGCCAGTCGGTGTGCAAATAGAAAAAAGCCGGCGCCGAAAAAGCTTGCTTCAAATACAGCGCCAACGGTCCCATGATCAGCTCCGTGGAGCAGAGAATGCGCTCGTATCCGCCTTGCCGAAAGGTCCGGTGCAATTCCAGCAAATCCGGTACTCGAAAGATCTGATTGCGATAGACCGGCAGACTGAATTCCGCGACCGGCGGCAGCGCTCGGAGATGAGGTTGAGGCGCGACATCGCGTCGACACACCAGAAAGTCGATGGGCGCCTCACGCCGTTGAACTTCGCGCAGGATCGAGCGCAGGGCGGTCGAGACACCGTTTTGATCGTCCAGCGAATCCGTCAGCCATAGCGCTTTGCGAGGTTGATGAAAATCTCCGTAACGTTCCGAGAAGCGATTTAAGAACTTTCGATTGTGATGAAGGACACGGCTCCCGGCGAAAGTCGAGCCGGCAATCACGAACGAAGCCAGCGCCGGGAAGGACAAGCCATCAAAGAGTTCCGCAAGATCGACCGAGGTCATTCCTTCAGCGCTGAGCGAATGGTTATTTGAGAAGAGTGAGCGAAGCTGAGTGGGCAATTCAAAGCGCTCCACCAGCGCGGGGGAGCGCGCCGGGAGCGCCGCCTCCGGCCGTTCGAGCGACTTCAGGTTTTGCGTCATCCGCCCCGCCAAAATGAGATTCAGATCGCGAAAGAGTTGCGGCAGAACGCGGCGAATCGCCTGCAAGAGATGGCGCGACGACTTTTGTCCTTCCGACGCAATCGTGTCGATGTGTTGAATCACCGGCCTCAGAGATCGCGACACCATCAAGCTGTCCAGAAATCCGGGGCGGACACCCGCCAGCGACTCATGAAACGCCGCCAGGAATTTCATGGTGTATCGATGCCGTTGAAGCTCCAGCATCACGTTCGAAAGAAACAGCGCCAGAGCCTTGTCGCGCGCCGAGCCGCGATGAAGCAGCAGACGCATCAAGCCGGGGTCTTTCATGTTGAGTGCGATTTGACAAAAATAATCGAGGAAGGCCAGCGCCAACTTCTCCTCTTCGTTGTAAGAACCGAATGGCGCCACGCGGCCCTCGCGCAGCGCTTCCAACGCCAAGTCGGAAAGGCGCCGAGAGCGCTGTCGCTCCTGCAAATTGGGAACGTGCAGCCATGAACCGGTGGTGCCGGCAAATACGCCCATGTGATCGTCGGAGCCGCCGCACAGCGATTTGCGTAACGGATTTCGACAGAACGCGTCGGGCCGCAGTCGGGTGCGTTGAGCAATCCTCTGCAATCTCTCCTCGGTCAGAGTTTCGAGCCACGATGCGGTCAGCAAATTTTGCCGGGAGTCGCGCTGACCGTTGACGGCCTCGAATCGCTCAAAGAGAAGACCCAAGGTGTCGAAAAGTTCAAGTGGCGGATCGCCCTGCGGGCTGTAGAAATGCAACGGGTGCGCCAGGACGGTCGGCAAATCATGCTCGCAGGCAAATTCCAGAAACTTGTACAGATCACTTCGCCGCTTCAGCAATTCGGATTCCTGCTCGCGATCGAAGCCGTAGGCAAGCACGTGCACTCCCACCCTGAAGTCCGGCAAGGTGCAACTGAATTCCGCGCCGGTCAAGACGTCTTCGCCTTGCTCTTGAAGCTCCCAGCAGGTCCGCGCATTGTTGTGATTCGTGATGGTGATGACATCGACGTCGTTGCGACGGAGCCGCTCGACGAGGCGCTCCGTGGGAAGCCAGGTTTCCGGAAGGCGCAACAGACGGCCGATGAGTTCGTCCGGCACGTCGCTGTTGTGATCGTGGCAGTGCAGATCGACCTTCAAACACTCTTCCCGCGGAAGCTCGCTCTGCTTCCGCGCCAACAGATCGATCAACGCTTCCTGAACTTGGTTTGGAAAGGATGGTGCTTCAGTCATAATCCTCCGTGGGTGAAGCGAGTTTCTTCGGCTTCGATCGCAGGGGCGCCGAAGTTTCACCGGTGAATTCCAAGAACAGCGATCCTTCATCCTGTGGGAGCAAGAGTCTTTTCGCTTGCCCGTTGGTTTGGATCCGGTCCTCGGAAGACGCTGCCCAGTGCAAAGGCAAGCAGAAATGCATCGGCAAGGAGTCTTGCGCTGCAGATCGCGTTCGCTGCCATTCGAGCCGCAACCGAGAATGTGCGGGACGAAGGGAGAAGTTCACGGTCCCGCCCGCGGTGACGGCATTTCGAACTTCGAATCCTTTGTCCGAAAGGAACCACTCCTCCGGAACCCCTTGAGCCAAGCAGAGAGAGTTCTTGTGTTCCGACACCAACATTTCGCAGAGGAGATTGAGGAATTCCGCCGCCGACCAACCGTGATCGCCGTCGCCCATGCATCCGCCTTGCGTCACCGGATGAATCGCTTCCGGCCAGGCGTACGTGGGCGAAGCGTGGCGACGAATGGATTGGAGGATGGAAAACCAACGGGCATCGTGCAAATCCATCAGAATGCGCGCGAGCTGAGCCGAGAGATACGGATTCAAACCGGTGTGAATAATCTTCTGAAAGAACATGCCATTGTGAAGATGATGTTCGGCCAAGTAATCCGCCGTCGTCCGCACCCAAGGCTCGGAGGGCGCAATCAACCGCAGCGGAGAAACCGCCACCAAATTGCCGACCGCCGCAGAATCCATTTGACGATACGGCGAACAAGGCAGAACCGGCCGGCCCAGCTTCTCGAAGGTTTGAAGAATAGCGGCAGTCAAATGATATTTGAAATCGAGATAGACGGCGTTGATCCGCTGAATACCGCTCCCCTGACGCAAGGCACGAGCGGCCCACAAAGTGGCGCGAATTCCAGCCAGACTCCAAAAGTTGTCCCAAAAATAATGATCATTGGGTCCAAAATGTTCCGCCGAAAAACCCGCCGGCAAGAGGCCGAAATGAGGTGATGGCGACTTCTTGGTTTGACTTCGAAGGGCTTCAATCCACTGGACGCCTTTCACCAAGGCCGGATAACAGGTTTTCAACAAATCCAGATCTCCGGTGCGGCGCACGTGACTCACGATGATGAACATGGCCTGGCCGGCGCTGTCCCATTCGCCGCTTTGACTTTTGAAGAAGCCCTCGGCGTTCTGGTAGTTCAGAAACTGAAGGAGCTTGGGACGCACCTTTTCGGAAAATCCTAAGCGATCGTGACACAGACAGAGATACGCGGCATCCCGAAACCAGTGGCCGTGATAGAGAAAAGTCCCCGGTGAAAAATGATCTTCGTCGTCAAAGACGTGGAGATGATTCTTAACCGCATAGAACGAGCGCTGCAGTTCGCCGTCGGGAATCTCAATCTCCATTCCCGAGTGAGCGTGCTCTCGCCAAGAATTCAATTCTTTTGCTCGGGCCCACGCCAACGAGGCGCCGCTGACAGCGCTGAATTTGGAATTGGGATGTTCCGAATGTTTCGCCAAGGCGCCGGCCGTTTCGATGATCCGCTCTTCGCCGGGATTCAAGTGGACGTGAAATTCCGAAACGCCGCTGGCGATCCCGGACTTCGAAGAAAGCACGGTGAGATGAAACGCGCCCAGATGGCGCAGCAACGGATCGCCATGATGTCGGTCGGAGAGAATGACCTGCGTGGGATCGTCCATCAGCAACAAGCCCGGACGCCGATTGATCCGCCACAGATGTTTGCTGAACTTGATGGTGTTGATGTGGCCGATCATCAGCGTGTTGTAGGGCCGGATCGCGAGACCGAAGACCAAGGAAATGGGCATGGAGGATAGGTTCTTGAGGGCGTGACGAAACGAAATCAGCTCTTCGTCTTCGATCAAGACGGCCATGGCTTCCGAGGTCCATTCCAAATCGGGCGACACGTTGTATCGCGTCACGATGCAGGGAAGGGTCTCCTCTTTCAGGCATTGCTCCGTCACCGAGTGAAGCCGCGGCGGAAAATAGCTCGTGTCGTTCCACCGGATAAACGGAAACACCGACCAACCGAACGGGCGCAGCGTCAACATTCCCACCGGGTCGATCATGCTTTCGCGGCTGCTGTGAGCGAGGCCAATGGACGTCCAGTTCCGCTGCGTGAGATTGACGGTGATCAGGTTGACGCCGGTGGGAATAAAATCGCCCGCCTCCGGATTCATCTGCCGCTCCACCCAGTGGGGCCACACCCAATCCAGATTGCTTTGGATGGCCATCGTGTTGTTCAATCCCGAGAGGAGCAAGCCGATACCTTGCTCCAAAAGTTCTTTCGGAAAGAGGTTGGGGGAGGGACGGCCGAGATTGATGAGGCCGTCGATGAATGGAATCAGATGATCCTTCCGACTCCACTTTAGATATTTTTTGAATATCGTTTCCAGCAACGAGTGCGCGCTCCCGCTGGGCTTGCCGATACTTTGAATGAGCACCAGCGCCCGCTTCCATTTCATCCTCTTTGTATGAAACCTGAATGAACGAGCGGTTAAGATTTCATGAAGGAGGGCAAACGATGCAAGGATTGCTGGGATGCGCTGGAATCAAATACTGTGGGACCGGGCAGTGGAAGCGCTTTCCTTCAAAGCCCCGGCGATGGAATCAAAGAACGCCCGGCGTTCGAGTTGGCGCAGGTGTTTCTCGCTGAGTGTCTTTCGGCGAGATTTTTCTCGGGCAATGATGCGCATGAAGCGCAGGAGTTCCTGATCGAGGTGACTCAACTGATCCTGGCGGAATTCGGCTCTCAGTCGCCGGAGGCGGTCGTGCAGCACGACGCAATCGTGCAGTTCGCCGAGTTCATCTTGAAGGCGTTTCAATTGCTTCAAGATTCTTCCGGCGCGACGCGGCTGAAAGGCCGGCGCCAGCAGCTCCACGGCGTAGCGAAATCTTTTGGTGTGGATTCGGAGGAGGTGAAGGTTGTGATCGGTGCCGTGAAGCGCCAGGCGTTCGCGGGTCCGTTGAATGTTCTGAAGTCCCTCCTCGATGTGCGGCTGCGCCCACGAGACCAAAGAGACGCCGGGGCTGGGAAGGATTCCTTCCGGGTTTCGGCGGTCCTTGGAGCGGGCGCGGTCGAGCACGTCGAGAATCTCGTCTCCGAAGGCCTTCAAGTCAACTTGGTCCAGGCGCGCCAACATGCGTTTGCGCAAGCGGCGACGCTCCGACAATTCCAGGGCGACCAAGGATTCCAACGGAAGGGCCATCTCATTGCCCAAGCGCGCTTGCCAGGCTTTCAATTGTTCGAGATTAACGTCCACCTCGCGAACGGTACCCAGCGCGCGTGTGATTCTTCGAGCATCGGCAATGGCTTGACGCGCCCGCTTTCGAGGCAGCAGCGGCGCGTAAATTCGCAAGGCCTCGCGCAAACGCCGCGAAGCCACGCGCAAATCGTGCAGCGCCTCGATGTTCGTTCCTTCTCGCGCTCCTTCCTCATTCTTCAGCAAAGCCTGAAGCCTTTTTCGAATCGACGCCTCGGCCAGACGAAGGAGCGTCGCGGATTTTGCTTCTTCGCGCGTGGAGGAAAGAAAAGGCGTTGATGGCGCCGAAGCAATCGGCATGATGGCTTTGCTCATACAGCATGTCCTGACTTCGCTGATCGTGGGCAAATATCATACCGCGCTAAGCCTCGACCCGCAATCGCGCGGCGTTATAGGAATTCATGAGTTAAAGGGAGGACTCGTGGAGGGCTTCACAACAACGGTTTCGTCACGGTGCTCGACAAACTTCGACACAGCACCCTTCACCCGTTCCGCTTCGGACCGACGTCTCGTTTGTTCGCCAAAAGCTCCGGCAATTACTCGAATTGCGCCAGCTTCTTATCCAGGTCTTCCAATGTCGAATGAAGCATTTGATGAAAACGAGGGTTGCTGCTGGCTTGTATCTCCTGCAATACCCGCTGACGGGACAACATCAGATTGTTCTTTTCCCGAAGTCGCTTCCTCTCCGCGGAACCGTTGGAGTGATCAATAGAAAGGGCGGCGGGGGTGTCAGCAGATTCAATTTGAGCTTCCACCGACTTACTTTCCCAACCTCTAGCCATGACGACATTATATCCGGTTCCGACGAAAAGAGAACGACTTTCGTGGCAGGCATTCATACAGCTTCGCCGCGCTTAAGGGCATGAGAAATTTTTCATGCCGGATGGGCCACTCACCGCAGAGGCGTCCCGCCGCGGCGACCACCCAGGGGCATAAGAATGATCTCCTCGATTGGGACTGGTCGCGCAACCTCCCGCCGCGGAGAACACCGGGCCTGCAAAGCATCATGCCTTTCTTAGGGGCAGACAGGAGTGTCTGCCCCACACTTTTTGGAGAAATTCCCATCGCTCATGACCGGCGAATCAAAACCAACGTGCGGTCATCCTGATATTCGGGAGAGTGGGAGAGATCCAGAATCGATTGAGCCAATTCCGGCAGGGGGAGCGTGTCCGCTTGCAGCAGAATTTCCTTGATGCGCGGAAGATGATCCAAATCGCCGCGTTCCGATTCCGAGACGCCGTCCGTGTACAGGCAGAGTAAATCCCCGGGCTCCAATTGAACCATGCCGAAGCGATAGCAGCTATCGGGAAGCAATCCCAGAAAAACGCCGCCATCGCTGAGCTCGCGGAGTTCCCGGCCTTTTCGAAGAATCGGATACGGATGCGACGCGTTGACATAAAGAAAGCGGCCGTCGCCGTGCAATTCCCCCAGCACCGCCGAAATGGGATCTTGATCGTCGCCCGCTTCGATGAAGGCTTGGTTGAGGCGGCTCATCTTGGCGGTAATCTTCAACGGCTCGCGATGCAGCAAGCGCAAACAGCGATGCAGCGCCGTCACTTGCACGGCCGCAATGAACCCTTTGCCTTTGGCGTCGGCAATGGTCACGGATAAAAGATCCGGATTCAGCGATTCGAGATTGAAATAATCGCCGCCCACTTCTTCGGAAGGGAGCGAGCATCCGTACACTTCAAATCCGGGGAAGTCGGCGGGGGCCGGAGAAAGCACCCGCTGCTGTTGGCGCATCGAGAGCGAAAGAATCTCGTGAAGCTGATGCCGGTCTTCGTGTTTCTGGACGAACATCGTGACCAGCCGGGCCATGAGTCGAAGGGTTTCCTCGACGCGCGGGTGATGGTCTCCAAAAAAGTCCGGTGAAAAATAGAACACCATCCAGGACCGCTGTTTCTTGCCGAAGGAGATCATCGCGACGGGAACGCCGGTTTCGTCTTCGATGTGCCAAGAAGGATTCGTGCGCCGATGCCGCTTGAAGACCAATTGCGCCCATTCTCCCGAAGCGGTCGGGCGATCCGCTCCCAAGGTTTCCAGGCGCCGGGCTTCCTGTTTTGACTGCTTCCACAGCTCCGCTGTGACAATTCCTAAATCGTCCGCAAAGGAAGCGAACAAGTTGCTCAGCAGATGCCGGCCAAACTCGCCGCCGCGCTCTTCCGCCGACACCCGTTCCACCAAATCGTAAATTTTTCTTTCGAGCATCATCGGATCCGTCTCTCTCGGGAAGTTTCCTCGGGGTGAAGGGAAAGGGTTGACGCCGCGGAGTTCTTCCAGACTTCGACCGCAAACTCAAATTGAGGATAGTTTCTTGGCCCCGCCTTCGGGCGCCAGGAAACACGCCGAACGCTCAGTTCGCCTGCACAGAGTCTTCCGCGTGATGGCGCACGTCCCGACCGGCCACCGCGTAGATGACATCCTCGGCAATGTTGGTGGCGTGATCGGCGACGCGTTCGATGTTCCGGGAGATCAGCAGGAGGTCCACGCCGCGCTGCACGGAGTCCTGATTCGCGGACATGTACCGAACCAATTCCTGAAAGATCTCATCGCGAAGGCGGTCGACCAAGTCGTCGCTCTCGAGCACCGTCTTGGCGAGATCGGCGTTGCGGTTGACGAAAGCATCCAGGGCGTCGTGCAGCATCTTCTCCGCGCTCGCCGCCATGCGCGGCATGTCGATGATCGGAGAGATGGGCGGCTGATTGATCAGCGAGAGCACCCGCTGGGCGATGTTGACGCACAGATCGCCGATGCGTTCGAGATCGTAATTGATTTTCACGGCAGAGGCGATGAGGCGCAGATCGGCAGCCATGGGCTGTTGCAGCGCCAGCAAGCGCATGGCGCGCCCGTCGATCTCAATCTGCAAGCGGTTGATCGTTTCTTCGCCGTCGAAAATCTTCAGCCCCAACTGGGCGTCGCGCTCCACCAAAGCTTTGATGGCTTGATAAAGCGCGCGCTCCACCAGCGATCCCATCGTCAGCAATTTCTGTTTCAGTTCCACAAGTTCTTCTTCAAAGTGTCGATGCATAAGAGCAGGTGTCAGGTGTGAGGTGTCAGGGGCCAGGGATCAGAACACAATCTCGCTGGCTCCGCCCATTCGCAATGGAAAGCACCTCGCCCTCCTCCACCATCCTTCCTTTCCTTCCGCCCGAAGTAACCGGGTATGGATTCGTCGTGTGCGACTAACCGAAGCGCCCGGTGATGTAATCTTCCGTTTCTTTTCGCGTGGGCATCGTAAACATGCGCCGCGTGTCGCTGAATTCCACCAGACGGCCGGTCAGAAAGAAGCCGGTAAAATCGCTGACGCGCGCCGCTTGCTGCATATTATGCGTGACGATGACGACTGTCCAGTTTTGCTTGAGTTCGAAGAGCAACTCCTCGATCTTCGCGGTGGAAATCGGATCCAGGGCCGAGCAGGGCTCATCGAGCAAAATCACTTCCGGGTTCACCGCCAGGGCGCGTGCGATGCAGAGGCGCTGTTGCTGCCCGCCGGAAAGCCCCAGCCCGGATTGGTTGAGCTTGTCCTTTACTTCCTCCCACAGACCGGCCTTGGTCAATGTATGACGCACGCGCTCGTCCATTTCCGAGCGCCGCAATTTTTCGTACAGCCGGATGCCAAAAGCAATGTTCTCGTAAATCGACATCGGAAACGGGGTGGGCTTTTGGAAGACCATGCCGACCTTGGCCCGCAACTTGCCGATGCTTTTGGAAGTCAAAATGTTTTCGTCGTCGAGGATGACCTCGCCCTCCACGCGCTGACCCGGATAAAGGTCGTACATGCGGTTGAAAATCCGCAAGAGCGTCGACTTGCCGCAACCGGACGGCCCGATGAAGGCCGTAATTCTGTTTTGACCGATGTCCAGACTGACATCCTTGATGGCGTGGAATTTGCCGTAGTAGAAATTCAGGTTTCGCGCCGCGATCTTCACGGCGGGTTGCGCCGTGCTGTCGTCTTCCGCGGCATCGCGCGAATCGACGGAAACGGGGAAGTTCAACATGGAGAATCCTTGCGGCTGGTCGGAGGTCATTTCGGCGCCTGCACCTTTCCGAGGAACAGGCGCGCGGCCACGCTGAGCAGCAACACAAACATGACCGTGATGAAGGCCGCGGCCCAAGCCATTTCCTGCCAGTTGGTATAGGGGCTCAAGGCAAACTGGTAAATGACCACCGGAACATTGGCCATCGCACGGGACAAATCGGTTGAGAAGAATTGGTTGTTCAGCGCGGTGAACAGCAGCGGGGCCGTCTCGCCCGTGATCCGCGCCAAGCCGATCAATACCCCGGTGAGAATGCCGGCGCGGGCCGCTTTCCAGGTCACTTTGGTGATCACGATCCAGGGTGGCGCTCCCAAGGCGACAGCGGCTTCGCGCATGTCGCTGCCAACGAGGCTAAGCATCTCGTCCGTCGTGCGCACGATAATCGGAATCATTAAAATCGCCAAGGCGACGCTGCCGGACAGCGCTGAAAAGTGTCCCATCGGGGCGACGATAATAGCGTAGGCGAACAAGCCGATTTCAATCGATGGCGCACTGAGCATTATGTCATTGATGAAACGGACGGCGTTGGCGGTACGGCTGCGAAAGCCATATTCCGCCAGCCAAGTGCCTCCCATCAGTCCAATGGGCACCCCAACGAGCAGCGACACACCCAACAGAATCAAGCTTCCAACGAAAGCGTTGCGCAAACCGTATGCGTCGGTGCCGGGTGGCGGCGTGTCCTGGGTGAACAAGTCCCAATGCATCCCGGCAATGCCGAATTTCAGCGTCGTCCAGAGGATCCAAAGCAGAAAGAACACGCCAACGAGCGTAGCGGCGCCCATGAGAATCTTGCTGGCCACGTCGATGACGCGACGCCTGACGTATACGCGCGTCATGCCATAGCCCCCTCGCGGCGGCCGAGGCGGCGTATCAACAACACGGCGAGGAAGCGCACGGCCAAGGTGACGGCGATCAGAATCAAGCCCAAATAAATCAGCGAGGACAGATACAGTTGGGTGGTCGCTTCAGTGAATTCATTGGCGAGGACCGAGGGAATGGTGGCGCTCGGCATCAACAAGCTCGGCGACAACATGTTGCTGTTGCCGATGACGAAAGTCACGGCCATGGTTTCACCCAGTGCGCGCCCCAAGCCCAAAAAAACGCCGCCGATGACCGCCGAGCGCGTATAAGGCAGGATGATCTGCCAAGCCACTTCCCACGTGGTAGCTCCCATGGCGTAGGCGGATTCGCGCAACGAAGACGGCACCACGAGAAACACATCGCGCATGATCGACGACATGTAGGGCAGAACCATGATGGCCAGGATGATCCCCGCGGTCAACATGCCGATCCCCATCGGCGGGCCCTGGAACAAAAGTCCAATCCCCGGAATCGCCCCGAGATGGTCGTTGATCCAGGGCTCCATTTGAGTGAAGACCGGAGCAAACACCACCAGCCCCCACAAACCGTAAACGATGCTGGGGATGGCCGCCAAAAGTTCGATCGCTCCCGCGATGGGTTTTTTGATCCAGGATGGAGCGATTTCGGCGATGAACACCGCGATCCCGAAGCTGATTGGCACGCCCAGGATCATGGCGATCGCCGAACTGATCAGCGTCCCGATAATGAACGGAAAGGCGCCGAAAGTCTGGGTGACGGGGTTCCATTCGCTCGATTTGAGAAATCCCCAGATACCAAATGCCTGGATTGAAATCCGGCTATCGTAGGCGATGGCGATGACGGTGGCAAAAAGCGTCGTCGCAACCAAAAAGGCCGCCAACACTGCCGTCTTGTGGAACAGAAAATCGGCCGACAGGATCCGTGGCCTGCCGGCCGATTGAGGTTCCCCGGACGCCGTCCGCATGCTCGTCTGCACTGCAACGTCCGAGCCGTTCATTCGTTTTCCTTGGTGGTAAAGTTCACGAAATGGGCGCCGCTCCTCACATCGTGTATCCGAGTTCCTTCTTCCAATAGGCCTTGATGGCTGCAACGGTGTTCGGCGGCAGCGGACCGAAGGCGATCGACCGAGCCATTTCTTGTCCATGCTCAAAGCCCCAATCGAAGAACTTCATCACTGCAATATTGGTTTCTTTGGGCGCATTCTTGCGCAGGATTTGCCACGTGCAACCCGAAATCGGCCAGGTGTCCGGGCCGGGTTTGTCGGTGAGGATCACATAAAAGTCCTGTGCCTTGGTGAAGTCCACGTGGCCCGCGGCGTCCTGGAAGCCTTTGAGACTGGGGCTGACGATCTTCCCGTCGCGGTTGATCATGCGCGCGTAGGCCTCGTGAGTCTCCAAGAGGTAGGCGTACTCGACGTAGCCGATGGCGCCGGGGATGCGCTGTACGTAGGAGGCCACGCCTTCGCTCCCCTTGCCGCCAACACCGGTGGGCCAAGCCACGGAGGTGTTGGAGCCGACTCTTTCCTTCCATTCCGGGCTGACTTTGCACAGGTAGTCAGTGAAGGTGAAAGTCGTGCCGGAGCCATCGGAACGGTGCACCACGGTAATCGCCATATTGGGCAGCTTCAGACCGGGGTTGAGTTTGGTGATGGCCGGGTCGTTCCACTTCTTAATTTTTCCTAGGTAGATATCGGCGACCACTGGGCCGCTGAGAATGAGTTGCCCCGCTTTCACGCCGGGGATATTGTACCCCATGGCTGCACCGGCCACTGCGGTGGGAAACTGAATCAAACCCGCGGCCTTCAAATCTTCGGGCTTGAGCGGCATGTCACTGGCGCCGAAAGCCACCGTGCCTGCCTTGATCTGGGCTATCCCGCCGCCCGAGCCGATCGACTGGTAGTTGATTTGGGCGCCGGTTATTTTCTCGTACGCCGCAGACCATTTGGCCACCAAGGGGTAGACCCAGGTGCTGCCGGCACCGGTCAGTTTAGATTGCGCCCATGCCGCCGGGCCAATCAAGGACACGGCTAAAAGGATCGCCATCGTTTTGAATAGTTTCATTTTTCGCGCTCTCCTCCGTTTGGATTTTTAGTTTGCTACTTCATCGTTACAGTTCTGTTACAGTTTGATGACTGGGCTGTTAAAGCCTCTTGCTTTACGACAGCGGCGGATTTCTTCGCCGCCGCTGTCGACTGTGACAACCAGGTTACCTGACAGTCAAGCTACAAGGCTTATGGCTAGTAGTTGAACTGCGTGTTGATCATGATCGCGTTCGTACCTTTCGGGACAACATTGACGATGCCCAAAGGATTTGCCGCTGCCAATGAAGAGCTGAACGTCGCAATCTGAGAAGCCGTCATGGTGAATTGACTGTTGACGTAATGCAGGTTCTCGTCACCCACGGCAATGTCAAAGTGTTTATTGAAGTGGTAGCTGATGCCCGCCACCGTCCGCGTGAAATCCAGGGGATTGGTTCCGTTGATGTTGGTGTTGGGCTGGAAGTAGTGGAACAAACCAAACACCCGGAAAGGCGAGCTGCCCAGCTTCACGTTTCCAAAGAACGAGAACCCTTGTTGCCGGGTATGATCGCCGCCGAGCAGGCCCTTGGCCAAAGCGTCAAAGGTGGCATTGGGGGTCGGACCAAGACCGAATTCATCTGCCGGCCCGGAACCCGAGAACAGGTTCCCCGTGCTGAAAGCGTTCCGTCCTAGGTCGTACTCACCGGCGATTTGGTAGGATTTTGAAGGGCTCTGGTAGAATGCGATCAGCGCCATCCGGTTGAGCGCGATGCTGCGAGTATCGGGCGTTTGTGTGTTGTAGCCATAATTCTCGAACGCCGTCAGACCAAAGCCGGTTCGGTCCACCTTTGTGCCAAAGGGGTACCAGGTGACACGGGCCATGACTTGTTTCTTGTCGTTCGATTCGATGGCATGGAAACTCGCGGTGTTGAATACTCCAATGTCGTAATCCAGGTACTCCCTGCCATTGATCATGATGGGGCCGTGCAATTTGAGGCCGTCATACGTGGAACTGAGGCTCAAATAATTCCAGGGCGTCAAGTAGACAAACCGGTAGCCGTTGAGTCCTTCTTCCCAGTCAATCAGGGGATTGGTCGTTTGGCCTGCCGTCAATTTGTCCTTGCCGAACATTTTGCTGCCGGAGAACAGCGTGTTGAAGTCCACGTAGGCGTACTTGAGACGGAACCCCAGATTGCCGTTGGAGCTGGAGCTGATCGCGGCGTTGTTTCCAAAAGGTTGCGCTTTGGAGACGTCAACCTGACGGTAGATGTTTGGCGTGATGCGGAGGGTGATGGCACCATTCGGCTCGTAAAAGAAGTTGAGGTAAGTCCGCGTCACATCGAAGGAATTGAATCCGTCGTTGCCGGGTCCGGCCTGATTGACCGCGGGATACCACTGCGGGCCAAATCCCGTCTGCGTGTAATATGACCAGCCGCCAAAGAAACTCGCGCTGAGTTTGATCTTTCCATACGCCAGATCGGACAGCTTTTCCTTCTTGGGTTGATCCGAATCTTGAGAAGCCTCCAAAGAAGATGCCGCAGACGTCCCCGCCAAAGGATTGGTTGCGCCGAAGGACGGACTCATCGCCGCGGCGGGAGGAAGTACGGGCTTCAGGCTGGCGACTTGGCCTTCGCTCTTCAAACGGAGGATTTCATCTTGCTGCGATTTCAGTTGAGCGCGCATCTGCTGAATGGCCTGGCTCATGGCGTCAATCACTTGCTGTTGCTTTTCCAGTGTGGCTTTGAGTTCTACTGCTCCTTCATGGGCCGTCGACTTTTTGGTCCGCTGGCTTTGTGTGGCCGATCCCGCGGTCGTCTCCCCGTTCGATTTCCCGGCCTCTTGCGCGGATACGGTCTGCGCTGCGAACAGGCACAGCAACAATGTCACTACGCCGGCCAGTACACGACGATGGATGCTATTCATTGGATCTCCTTTTGATATTAATAGTGATCGAACAGTCTAGAACTGAACTCCCTTGGGCGCCCCTATTGACCTCCGGTTTGATCGCGCGATGATACCACGTCCTCTGTTAACAGCAAATAACAGCATCTTGAAAGTTGAATGAAAAGCGGGGTAGTGGCTCATGGGCACAGCCGCGGACACCCAAGGGCATGAAAATGAGATACTCGGGTAGCCGGGATGCTCCTCCGCTGCAGCCGGAGGACATCCCGGTCACCCGGACCACAGCGATGTCCGGGATTCGCCAGAGAGAGGGCGAATCCCGGCGACTTGGACATCCACGACGGCGATTTTCGGGGCAGGGGAGGGATCTTCGCCCTTCCTAACATACGAGGTACAAGGACAGAAGTGTGGGGAGGGGATTTCGCGATCCTGTCTGGCAGCTAACTTTTCGATGAAGGGATGCGGAAGTACGGATCGGACAGCTTCCAGCGGAGATGCAGGCTGTTGCACTCGTGGCGTATCTCAATCTTGTCGTCGTGCACCGGCCAGCCGACCGCCAGATTCAAAATGTCGTTGGCTTCGTGGAGTTGCTCGCGAAGCTGTGTCAATGTTTTCGGGCCGTCGTTGTTCAAGATGTCGCCGATGCGACGGGCCGTGTCCACGACGTGAGTTCGAAGGTCCACGGCGAGTCGGTAATTCATACTTAGCCATAGTCCGCGGGCACGACACGGCGGCGGTCAATGAAGAGCCTGCCGTTCGTCGCGCGCCCGACGAAGGCCCGCTGCAAGGGACGCGCGGCGGGTCCGCTGAGGACTGCCCCATCGCGCGCGAAACGGCTGCCGTGACACGGACAGTTGAACGCGTTCCCATCGAGACGAGGGGTACAGCCGAGATGAGTGCAGACGGCAATGATCGCATAGAAGCCGCGTTTGTCGCGTCCCAGATATGAGCGCGCAGCCTCAATAAACGTGAGAGATTCCACTGCGTACTGCCCTGCGACGCCCACGTCCACGGGTCCCGAGGCCCCAGTCAAGAGGTTCGGCTGCATAAACCGGGCGAAGGTGTAAGCGAACGCGCCAGTGATCACAGCGAGCGCGCCACCCATCATGGTTTTGAGAAAATTACGTCGGGTCATGTATGTTCCGTAATCGCCGAAGAGGCCGTCCTGGGGCGTAACGCTCCTTTCTTGACTAAGCGGTTATCGCGCCACCGAGTGACATCGGTGACAATAGTCTGATGATTGGTCCGCGCCGTTCTGCGTGCATTGGCTTCCTTTCACCAGGGGCACGGTGTAAACCTTTCCCGTCACTTTGTCCATCTGCACGAAATGATTCGGCCCCATTCGTTTGATCCCCCACATCAACTCGCCTCGTGCTGTCTCAATAACCCAATCGCCCTGGTGGAGCCAATCGCTGTGCCCGTTGAGGCGCGCCTGCCGCATCGCCAATTCGTTGGCCTCGTGAATCTGCGCCACCGGGGGAACAGTCGTCGGCGTGCCGTGGCAAGTTCGGCATTGGATGTACTGAGCGTCTTTTTTCGATCCGTAAATATGCCCCGGCCCCATCGCCTCCTGCGCCGTGTGGCAATCCACGCATTTCAGTTCCACTTCGCACCGAGTAAACCGCGCCATGGGTTGGTAATACTGCTTGAGGCGACGAGATTCCGCCGGCGTTGCCGCCGAATTCGAAGGCGCGAAAACGGGTAAGTCCTCGCGTTCGAGGAAGGCCATTTGTTTGAGCGAATAATTGCCGCGATTATGGCAATGATCGCACTGCGTATACGGAATCGCCGTCGTCAAGCGGTGGTATGCGCCATGTCCGGGTTGATCGTGTGGAATTGTCGGATCCTTGCCGCGATACAAGCCGTCATTGTTGTAAAGATAATGGCACGCGGCGCAGCCCGTGCTTCGATAATAATAAGGGCGCATCGTCGGTTTTGCCGACAGATGACAGCCCCCGTTCAAACAGTCCCGCTGGAATTTCACTTCGATGGGATGTGGCCCGGGCACAAACGCCTCGAGGGCGAGCAGCGCTTTCGGGGGCAACGGCCTGGTGTTGTCCGCCACAGCATGAACGCCGAACCGGGCCGTGGGCGAAGACTGCAAACCAAAGGCGTAAAGCACCGCGGCAATTCCGCCCGCATAGGTTGCCTGCACGCTCTTCAGAACGCGGTCCACGTGATTCTGCTCTTCGTCGGCATACCCGCCGTGGCAATTCGCTTGACCACAACTTTCGACGGCGACGGACAAGTCAGAGGGGTTGCGTCCGCCCCGCATGGTTGCATGCGCTCGGTCGGGGTCGAGCGCCAGGGGATCGCCGCCGTGGCAGATAACGCAGCCGAAGGTTTGCGCGGGATGAGCCGGGCTGATGTCTTCAAGACCGATGTGGCAGGTCACACAGAGTTCCGGCTGACCCGTGCGTGTGGGCACAAGCTCGCGGATGCCGATAGGAATCGGCGTCACGCCCGGCTCCGCGTTGTACCGCTTCTGCCATTTCACCCACTCAGGATGCCGCTCCTTCCACTGCATGGCGCCGACCGCGGCGAGGAGAGTAAAGATCGCGAGGAGGAACCAACGGGCGTTGCTCATGGCCACACCTCACGCAGACTCAATGCGATCACCACAATCGCAAGAACGACGAGCAACGCCTGCGGCTTCCAGCGTTCGCGCGAGAACCAAACGGCGCGACCGTTGCCGCGGCGGTCAATGAATGGGACGGAGGCGAGAAGGATCAGCGCGAGCGCAGGCGCAACGATACCCGCCCACAAGGCCGGGAAATGACGCAACAGATTTTGCGCCCAAAGAAAAATCCACGGGGCGCGCACTTCAACTTCCGCATTGGTGGATGCGGCGCGCCCGATGGGCGCGGGAAAAATCAGGGAAAGAAAGATCAGGCCCGCGGTAACGAGCGCGGCGGTTACGAATTCGGTCAGGAACAGCTCGTCGCGTGAGACGAAGGCCCGCGGTTCCCCGTTCGGCAAGAGAGGGCGGGAGATGCCGCCGTCTTTCCGCAGTCGCCACAGATGATAGACAATGCCAAAGACCCCCAGAAGGAAGAAGCCGACGACGTGCCAACCGTAGAATCGCAACAGCGCGCTCGCGCCAATCTGTTCGTCGCCCACGAGGGCGCGATAAATCGATTCGCCCCAACCGGGAATCTTGAGGAACAAATTCGTTCCAACGGTCAGCGCCTAAAAGCCCGCGTCGTCCCAGCGCAGGACATAGCCCGTGAAATCCCACAGCAGCGTGACGACGAGCAATCCCAGCCCGATGATCCAGTTGATCTCGCGCGGGGGACGATAGCCTCCCGTGAAAGCGACGCGCATCAAGTGCAATGTCGCGGCCAACACCGTCAATTGCGCCGCCCAGTAATGCAAGGCGCGCATGAACGCGCCGAAACTGACGGCGTCGTTGATGAGGACGACGGAACGGCGCGCCCCTTCCGGCGTGGGAACATAATAAAACGTGAGGAACAATCCCGTGATGACGGTAATGAGGGTGGCCAGAACGGTGATGCCGCCGAGACCCAACGTGAAGGTGAACCGCGCGCTGCTTGCCGGAATCTTCTCAGGGTGCAGCGCGTAGAGGAGACTTCTCTCTTTACGCCACAGCTTCATGGGAACACGCGCCCGAAAGATCCCGCGGATCCTTGGGGCCCTTTCAACACCCGCTTAACGGGTCCGCGCCGCGTCGCAGCCAATCCAGCAGACGCCGCAGAAGACCGTCGGAAATATTCTTTGCGCCGTGCGCGGGAATCTGATCCGACGAGGCGCGCATCACGGCGCGCTGTCGCTCGAAGGGGTAGGCCTGGCCTTTCAATGCGGGTCCTTTATTGCCTCCTTGCGCAAACGCGCCATGGCATTGGTTGCAGCTTCTCTGAGTCCACACCTGAATGCCCAGAATCTGATTGCCGGGCAGCGGCGCCGGTACGGGAGCCCGTTGCGCGCTTGCGGGCGAAAGCGTCCGCAGCCACAGGTAAATCGAATGCGCCTCCGAATTGCTCAAATCGGTTTCAGAAAGCGAGGGCATGGGCGGCAGACCATTTCGCGTCTTGCCGAGAAACTGATCGAACGCCAACGCCGTGCCCGCGAGCGGACCGCCCATGCCGCCCAATGCCCGGGGGCCGTGACACGCGTCGCACTCCTTCGTATGCCAGAGCGTCGCGCCATCTGAGGCGCTCACCGTTGCCTGACCCTTGCGCGCAGATGAAGGGGACGCCGCGGCCGGCGCCGGGTGGGTCGGATGAGTGAGTTCGGGAGGCTCATTTCCATAGCATCCCGCCAGAGAAAACATCAGTATTGCGCAGAACAATCCGAAACAGAGTCGATGCACGGCGCGACCCCTTTCTTGTGCGGGTTTTCACTGTTGCAGTTTTTGGGCAGCGGCCTTTTCCTCCAACCGCCGCAGCCAACGAGGATGCTCGACCTGCGCATACAAACGCGTGACCCTTCCTTTAACCCAAATTACGCAGGGGTTGATAAGAAACAGTGACGAAAATGGCAGCAGGACGAACTTTTCACATGAGATTCACTGTCGCTGGACTTAAGTTGACTT
>CAZIDA010000003.1:26007-27926 GCA_964537865.1 uncultured Acidobacteriota bacterium | reverse complement strand
AGGCGCCAGTTCCTTCCCGCTCATGGTTGCCGGACAATGTGAGGAACAGCGGCCGCATTCGGTGCAACTGAACATGTCGAGATCTTGCTTCCACGTAAACTGATCAATATGCGAAGTGCCGAAGGTCTCGGAATTCTCAAGATCCATTTTGGAGAGCGCGCCCAGCGGCTCCAGCTTGCGGAAGAAAACGTTGGGAAGGGACGTGATGATGTGAAAGTGCTTCGAGCGCGGCAAGAGGTTGAGAAAAACCAAAATGATCAAGTTGTGGACCCACCACGCGGTTTCACTGATTCCTTTGGCCCAGCCGTTTCCCAAGGGCGCCAGGAGAGACGCGCAAAGTCCGCTCACCGGTTCCCAGCGTCGCTCCGCTTCGATCAAGGGATCACCGGCCAAATAAATCAGCCGTCCGCCGTCATACAAAAGGCCGCCGGCCATGATTCCAAAAATGAAAAGCAGAATCAGCGGACCTTCCCAATGGGATTGGCCCATCAATTTTGCTTCCGCCGGTGGAAAGCCCTTCAGGCGTTGCGGGTGAGAGATTTCCCAGCGATAGAGACCGATGAGCGCCGCCCCGATCACGACGATCTCCATCACGTCCCGCAAGAACATCAGCGGGCCGCCCCACTCATCCGCCGCTAATCCGGGAATATGGAAGTTGGGCGAGAAGCCTCGTCCAAACATGGTGATGATCTGAAATCCTAAAATCAAGAAACCCCAAAAAATGAAAAAGTGCATCCAACCGGCCGGCTGTTCTCCGATGACAAATTTCTTTTGACCAAAAGCATAAACCAGCACCGCCTTGATCCGTTGGCCCCATCGATCAAAACGAGCATCGGAACGCGCCGCCATCAACACACGGAGCCGGATATAAACCGTTCGAACGAAGTAGCCAAGAGCAATGATGATAAGAAGAAGGAAGATAATCAAAGATATCATGAGAGTCCTTTCGGAGCGCTGGCTCCCGATTCGCGCCAACCAGAGTCGGAAGGCGAGGCTCATTGCGAGCGCCGCTTTGCCCCCGAATCTTTGAACTCGGAGGATTTCAAATCATTTTACCGGTGAGCGGGATTCGGAACAAGAGAATGTGAGGCGGGAAGGACGGTCACTTCCAAAGCCGCAGACTGCGGTTTATTCCGGCGGGCTCTGTTTCTTCAGCCGTTGGCTCGACCAAAAGTCGTATACCGAATCGGGCATGTGCTTCAAGAATCCATAAACCAGTCGCATCGGAGCGGGAAAGATGAATCGCTTCTTGCCGGCTTCGATGGCGTCGGCGATTCTTCGAGCGGCATCTTCCGGCTCGATGAGCCAAGGCATACGGCGATTCATGCTGACCATCGGAGTTCGAACATACCCCGGATGCACCGACAGGACGTGGATACCACCGCCCGCCAACTCTCCGCGAATGGATTCGAGATAAGTCGCTAAAGCCGCCTTCGAGGCGCAATAGGCGCCCACGCGCGGAAATCCGCGCGCTCCCGCCACTGAACTGATTCCCACCAGTTGTCCTGACAGCCTCTGCCTGACGAAATATTCCTTGGCAATCTCCAGCGTGTGAATGGCGCCCAGCAAGTTGACGGAGAAAGTCTCTCGCGCGATTTCCCAAGCATGGGAACTGAAGGCGCTCTTGCTTGCGCCCATTCCGGAATTGGCGATGGCAATGTCGAGCCCGCCCAGTTCGTCGATCAAGCGCCGCATGGCTTGGCTCAGATCGTCTTCTTTTCCCACATCCGCCGGATGGAAGACAAAAACCTGCGATGGAAATCGGCGCCGCAATTGAGCAGTCAACTCCTGAAGTTCTATTTTACGCCGAGCAAGAAGGCCGAGATGACCTCCACGTTTGGCAAATTCCAAGGCCAATGCCTCGCCGATGCCCGAACTGGCGCCGGTGATGATGATTTTCTTTCCCGCAGACCGCGACA
>CAZIDA010000003.1:0-25907 GCA_964537865.1 uncultured Acidobacteriota bacterium | reverse complement strand
GTTCGCCGGCAAAGAAGCGCTAAGGATAATGGGGAGATGGAGGAGAGTCAATCGACTGCTTGGTCGGCGATCAAGCGGAAGGCGCGCAAGAACGAGATCTTCTTCGCGGTCCAGGTCTACGGCCGGACAGAAGAAAGATTGATAAATGAAAACCCATCCGATCAATTCATGCCACAAACGACTTCTTACTTCCGAACCAGCGTGAACACCGGGCAGGGGGCATGCCGCACGACGCGAATGGTGGTGGTTCCGACGATCGTCGAGTCAAAAAACTTCCGGTGCTGGGCCCCGAGAACGATCAGATCGGTCCGCTCTTCCTCGGCGAACGAAACCACCTTCTCGGCGCTTTCTCCTTTGAGTACGAATTCTTGGATGTCGCACTTCTTGCGAACCTCCGCGGGAATCCACGCGCAGAGCCGCGTCATTTCGTCGGATTCGTCACAGGGCTCCTCGACGGGCTCGATAATGCGCAGCACCGAAACGGTCGCGCCAAAACATTCGGCCACTCGGCCCGCGGTAACCAATGCCATTCGCGACACCACGGAGAAATTCACCGGCACTA
Source organism: uncultured Acidobacteriota bacterium (assembly GCA_964537865.1). Lineage (GTDB taxonomy): Bacteria > Acidobacteriota > Terriglobia > JAIQFV01 > JAIQFV01 > CAZIDA01. Next base: position 25,345 of record CAZIDA010000003.1, on the reverse strand, counting down.
AAATGTTCTTGATGACCGCCGTTCGCGGGTCCGCGCCCTTCTTTTGCCGAACCGTCAGGACGGGACACTCCGAAATGCGAAGCACTCTTTCCGCCACCGATCCCAGAAGCATCCGCGTCTCACTTCCCTTGCCGTGCGTTCCCATGACGATCAAATCCACGTTGCGCGCGCGGGCCGTCTCCACGATGGCTTCCACGGGAGTCGATTCCACAACCAGCGCTTCGAGCGACTCGGAAGAGGGTTCCAAGTGTTCTTTCACAAAGGAAACGAGATACCCCTCCGTGGCCACTTTCGATTCCCGCCACGCCTCCATGAGTTGGTCCATTTGAGTGGCGCTCAGTTGCGGAGGAGGCAGGAACGGATTTGCAAACATCACCAGCAATTCTCCGCCCGAACATTTTCGGAAATCCGACGCGTACTTCAAGGCCAGCGCCGAAAGCTCGCTGAAATCGACTGGACAAAGGATGGTGTTCAAGCCGGATATTGACATAGGCTCTATCCCTTTTGGTTTGGAGGTGTGTTCAGGAATATTCGTCCGGACGCCGCTCCATTCAATGTCGATGATCTTGCGGGAATCGCCCTATTCTTAATGAATGTTGTCGAGCGCCTGGGTCCGGTGGCGATTTGCAGGTTTGTTTCGCTGCTCTCAAATGCCCGATGTTGACGAGCGAATTCAGTTATTAGGTCTCAGGCGGAGGCACGCCTCAAAAGTCGCGCCTGAATCAGAATGAGGCCCCCTGGTAATATCGTCCATTATTTTGCTCTCTCTGCCATGAATAATCAAGGCGGAATGTTGAAATGATTACATCGTCGAATGAAGCGATTTTGTGTATAATCTTCCGATTCTCGGTCGGCTGCGAGGATTGTTATAAGACAAACGATTCTAAATGGGCAGGAATCCGTTTTCATGAATAAGGGCTTTCTCTATTTTCTTCTCATCCTGGTTGGTATCACGTCTGCTTTTGGCAAGCCGCTTACCGGTCAAACCCAGCCACAAGTCGATTTTGCCACGATCTCCGGAACCATCATCGATGCCACCTCCAAACCGATCCTGGGCGTCAAGGTTGAGATCTCGAACGATCAGTTCGCGACCGTGTTGAAATCGGCCCTCTCCAACGAGAAAGGCAAATTCACCTTCGATCTGCTGAAAGCTGGAACCTACCAAGTTCGGTTCACCAAGCAGGGTTTCGAAGTCATGACGCACGATCACGTTGAAGCCACGGCGGGCGTGGTCACGGATCTGGACGTGGAGATGATCCCGAAGATCGAACTCTCCCAGTCGGTCACCGTGACTGCGCAGTCGGAGAATCCGGTCGCCGCGGGCGCTAGTCCCACCGCGGGAAAAATCACCGAGAGGACCTTTGAGACGATTCCGTTGCGCGTCAAGAAGATCGAAGAATCGCTTCCTATTATTCCAGGCGTGGTGCGCACCCCCGACGGTCGAATCAGCATCAAGGGAGGAACCGAGGCTCAGAGCACCGTGCTCGTGAACCAAGCCACTTCCAGCGATCCCGTGACCGGCAATTTCATCATCAACATTCCCGTGGACGCAGTCGAGTCGGTGCAGGTTTTCAAGAGCCCTTACCTCTCCGAGTACGGACATTTTTCGGGCGGAGTCACCACGGTGGAAACGAAGCCGGCCGGTGAGAAATGGAATTTTTCCGTCAACGATTTCTTGCCTGACCCGCGAATCAAGAGCGGCCACATCATCGGAATTGCCGACGATACTCCCCGGTTCGCGTTCGGCGGACCCTTGCTGAAAAACCGCATCGGATGGGCCCAAAGCTTTGAGTACGACATTATCAAGTCGCCGGTGCGCGGTCTCACTTTTCCCGACAACGAAATCAAGACCGAATCCTTCAATTCCTATTCGCGATTCGATTTTATTCTTTCCGATCACAATGTGCTGACGGCGAGCTTCAACTTCTTTCCAGAGAATCAAACCCACCTGAATCTGAACCACTTTAACCCTCAGGAGGTCACGCCCAATTTTCGCCAGCGCGGGTATACGGCGAATCTCACGGACAACTTCAGCACGAAGTCCGGAGGCGTGCTCATGGGTTTGGCCCAGTTCACGGATTTCGACGCCTACGTTTGGGGCCAAGGATTGAATCCCATGATGCTCCAGCCGGAAGGCAACCGGGGCAACTTCTACAACGTGCAACAACGCATCAGCGATCGTTTGGAGACGATGCTCGTCTATTCCCTACCCCCCAAGCACGTCTGGGGAGTCCACCAACTCAAGTACGGCGGCGATATCACTTATTCGCGCTATAACGGCTTTTCGCGCTCCCTGCCGGTCCAAGTGCTGCGGCTGAACGGCACGCTGGATGAACTGGACCAGTTCGTGGGCAATGGAAATCTTCATCAAAACAACACCGAGTTTGCCGCCTTCATTCAAGACCAATGGTTGATTCATCCGAACTTCTCTCTCGATGTGGGAGTTCGATACAACAACCAGGCCATTGCCGACGCGGTTAATTTTGCGCCACGCTTGGGATTTGCCTATTCTCCGTTTAGCAATGGAAAGACGGTCATTCGGGGAGGCTTTGGGCTGTTCTACGACAAGGTCCCTCTCAACGCCACCAATTTCCAGCAGCAACAGATGAGGCGGATCACTTACTACGGTCTGGACGGAGTTTCGCCGTTAGGTCCGTCGCAACTCTATCCGAACGTGATCATCGACGTCGGTCCTCACGGGACTCAGAGCGTCTTGACCAGCAATCCGGATTTTAGTTTTACGCCTTACAACGAAAGCTGGAACATCGAAGTCGATCACAACCCCACGGACTGGGCCAAGCTGCGATTCAACTTTCTGAAGAGTTATTCCCAAAGACTGTTTATCGTTGAGCCGCTGGTCCTTCCTTCTCTCGGCCCGGTCACCGCGCTGAGCAACCGCGGGCGCGGTCGGTATTATGAATTCGACGCCACCGTCGATTTGAGGCTGCCGAGGAACGACACGCTCTCAGCTTCCTTCGTTCAAAGCAAAGCGGAAGGGGACTTGAACGACTTCAATTCCTATTACGGCAATACGCCCATCCCCTTGCTGCGCCCCAATCAGTTCTCTCGGCTTCCATTTGATACGCCATCCCGGGTGATCGCTTATGGGACTTTCAATTTTCCTTGGCAAATTTCCATCTCCCCGATTTTCGAAATTCGCACGGGGTTTCCCTATTCCGTGGTGAATGAAAACCAAAACTTCGTCGGCATCCGCAATTCCAACACCACCCGCTTCCCCACCTTCGCGGCGCTGGACATGGGGATTTCCAAAGAATTTCGCGTCTGGAAAAAATACCGCGCGAAAATCACCGGTAAGATTTTCAACGTCACCGACCACTTCAATCCGCGCGACGTCCAAAACAATTTGGCCTCCCCTCAGTTTGGGCAGTTCTTCAGCGACCTTCGCCGCTTCTATAGCGCCGACTTCGAAATTATTTGGTAGTCGCCGGGTTTCTTCGGATCGCTGTGTCATAGAGACTTTCCAACGGGAGTCACGATCCCGCAACGGCTACGGATCAGCCCTCGGCTCGGCGAATAGAAATCCACACACCAGGCTTTCAGCCACTCTGCACGCCCATCCCTTCATCATCCGGAATGATGCATTTGCATCATCAGACTCATGATGTCGCATTATTGACGCTCTTTCACTCTCAAGCCAAGATGCGCCCGTACGCATTCGGAGTTTGGATGATGCTCATGCGCATTCTGATCTTGGCCTGGGGATTCATGGTGAGTTGGGCGCTCTTCGCTCAGGCGACCGCTCCCGCGCAGAATGCCAGCGCCCAGCTTTTCGAAAAGAAATGTTATAGCTGCCACAACATCGGCGCCGGCGACAAACGCGGGCCAGATCTCAAGGGCGTCACCCAACGCCGAACCCGCGAATGGATTCACACCTTTGTCAAATCACCGGAATCTGCCAAGAACCGCGGCGACGCCACCGCCATCGAGTTATTCAAGCGGTTCCAGCCGACCGTGATGCCGGATCAGGACCTCAATCCCGAAAATCTCGACGCCATCCTCAATCTGATTGATGAGCTTACTCGGAAGAACGTAATTTTTGTTCCGGCCGGCGCGAAATTGGCGCGAGCGATCGTTCCGTCTGACGTCGCAGCGGGGCGCAACCTCTTCTTGGGCCGCGTACGGCTGCAGAATGGCGGCCCCGCTTGCATCTCTTGCCATAGTGTCACTGGAATTGGATTCTTTGGAGGCGGAACCCTCGGCCCCAATCTCACCCAAGCCAACGTGAAGTATCGGGACCCGGAACTCATCAACATTCTTCAAGGCCCGGCTTTTCCGACGATGGCATCGCAATTCGGCGATCATCCGTTGACTCCGGATGAAATCGTCAAGCTCTTCGCCTTTTTTCAAGACCTCAAAACCCGCAACGTCCAACCCGCGGCCGTCCTGGATACGCATTTTCCGCTGGTCGGGGTCGGCGGGCTCTTCCTTCTTTTGCTGCTCATCGATTTTCTCTGGCGCAAGCGCTTTCGCGGCGTTCGCGAATTTCTGGTGCGAGGAAGAAAGTGAACTGGATCAAAGACCTCATCAGCCCCAAAACGCGTTCTTGGGAAGAGTTCTATCGCAATCGCTGGCAGTATGACAAGATCGTGCGCAGCACACATGGCGTCAATTGCACCGGCGGATGCAGTTGGAATGTCTATGTCAAACAAGGGATCGTCACCTGGGAGATGCAAGCGCTCGATTATCCCTTGCTGATGGACGATATTCCGCCGTATGAGCCGCGCGGATGTCAGCGCGGCATTTCCTATTCCTGGTATCTCTACAGCCCCATTCGAGTGAAGTATCCGTACCTGCGCGGCGCCTTGATGGAATTGTGGCGCGAAGCGCGCAAGAGATTTGAGGATCCGGTGGAAGCGTGGTCGGCGCTGGTGGGCGATCCGAAGTCTCGTGCTCGCTATCAACGCGCTCGTGGCAAGGGCGGCTTCCGGCGCGCCAGTTGGGATGACGTCGTGGAGCTCATTTGCGCCGCTTTGATCCACACCATCAAGAAGCACGGCGCGGATCGCATCCTGGGGTTCTCACCCATCCCGGCAATGTCGTTTCTCAGCTACGCCGCCGGCTCGAGGTTTCTGCAACTTCTCGGCGGCGTCAATCTCAGTTTCTATGATTGGTACAGCGATCTGCCACCGGCATCTCCGGAAGTGTGGGGGGAGCAAACGGACGTCGCCGAAAGCGCCGACTGGTACAACTCCAAATTTTTGGCGGTCATGGGATCGAACCTCAATATGACGCGCACGCCGGACTGTCATTTCGCGGCCGAGTCGCGGCACAACGGCACAAAGATGGTGGTGTTGGCGCCGGACTTCAATCAAGTTGCGAAATACGCCGACCAATGGATTCCGGTGCACGCCGGACAAGACGGCGCCTTCTGGATGGCCGTCAATCACGTCATCCTCAAAGAATTCCACGTGCATCGGCAGGTCCCGTATTTCCTTGAATACCTCAAGAAGTACACAGACGCGCCTCTCCTCGTTACGCTGACTCCCAAAGATGGGAGATACGAAGCCGGCCCGCTGCTACGCGCCGGGGCGATCTCTGATTATCAGCAGGAAGAAAACTCCGCATGGAAATTCCTGATGTTCGATGCCGCCAGCGGAAAGCTCAAGATGCCGTGTGGCTCGGTGGGACATCGCTGGGGCACGCAGAAAGGAAAATGGAATCTCGAACTCAAAGACGCGCGCGACGCTTCCGCGATTGACCCGGCGCTCACCTTGCTTGGTGTTCAGGAGCAGATCGCGCGAGTGAATTTCATTGAGTATGGAAGTGGCCAACAGTTTCAACGCTCCGTGCCCGCACGATTTGTCAATACGCGGACCGGTCGAGTCGTGGTCACCACCGTCTATGATTTGTTGATGGCGCAATTCGACGTTTCGCGGGGAATGGACGGCGAATCCGAAGCGAGTTTCGAAGATCCCGCCGCTCCTTACACACCAGCGTGGCAGGAGAAATGGACCGGCATTAGCGCCGCGACCGCCATCAAGTTTGCGCGCGAGTGGGCTTCGACTGCCGAGAAAACCCAGGGCAAGTGCTCCATCATCATCGGCGCGGGAATCAATCACTGGTACCACAACAATCTTATCTATCGCGCCGGCATTACCGCTTTGATGTTGTGTGGATGCGTGGGGAAGAACGGCGGCGGATTGAATCATTACGTCGGACAGGAAAAGCTGGCGACGGTGGCGCCCTGGTCGACCTTGGCGTTCGCCAAAGATTGGTTACCGGCATCTCGACTGCAAAACGCTCCTTCCTGGCATTACGTCCACAGCGAACAGTGGCGATACGAAAAAGACTTCACCGAGTACTACACCGTCCCCAAAAACAAGCTCGCCGCCGGGCACACGCTCGACATGGTGGCCAAATCTATCCGCTGCGGCTGGATGCCGTTCTATCCTCAATTCAGTCGGCGCAACGAAGACGTGGCGCGCGCAGCCGCTGAACAAGGCGCCGCCTCCGACGCCCAAATTGTTGATTTCGTCGTGGACCAACTCAAAACCAGATCGCTACAACTCTCGATAGAGAATCCCAGCGCTCCAGAAAACTGGCCGCGCGTGTGGTTTATCTGGCGCGGCAACGCCTTGATGGCGAGCGCCAAGGGACACGAATTTTTTCTGAAGCATTATCTGGGCACGCACCACAATGACATCGCCGCCGAGGTGGCCCAGGGCGCGGTTCATGACGTGGTTTACCAGGCCGACGCGCCCGAAGGGAAAATGGATCTGGTGGTCGATTTGAATTTTCGGATGGACACCTCGGCCCTCTATTCCGACGTCGTGTTGCCCGCCGCGACTTGGTATGAGAAAGCCGATCTAAATTCCACGGACATGCATTCTTTCATTCACCCGCTTTCGAAGGCCGTGCCTCCGTCTTGGGAATCTCGAAGTGACTGGGATATTTTCAAATCCATTGCACGGAAGTTCAGCGAGTTGGCTGCCCAGCATTTTCCTCAGCCGATCAAAGACTTGGTGGCCACGCCGCTCTCTCACGATTCACCGGACGAAATCGCGCAGCCTTCGGTCCAAGATTAGGGGAAAGGCGAATGCGACCTGATCCCAGGGAAGACCATGAGCAAGTTCACGGTGGTGGAGCGCGAGTATTCGAAGCTCTATCATCAGTTCATTTCCTTTGGACCACTGGCCCGAAAGAACGGACTGGGGATCCACGGCGTCAAATACGCCATTGCAGATTTTTATGATGAGGTAGTCGAGTCGAAATCCCACCCCACCGTCGAATGGGGCGGACAAAGGTATCCTTCGCTTGCCGAGGCGGAGCATGCTGCGGATGTCATTCTCCATTTTGCGCCGGAGACGAACGGCGAACTCGCCTATCGCGGTTACAAATTCATGGAAGAGAACGTCGGCTTGCCGCTGGCCGATCTCGCCGAAAAGAATCGCGGCGCGCGAGCCACCTACAAGGATTTGCAGTCGCAACCGCGGCGCTTGCTGACCAGTCCCGTGTGGTCAGGAATCATCAATGATGGCCGGCCCTATTCCGCCTTCACGTACAACGTGGAGCGCTTGGTGCCGTGGCGGACGCTCACCGGACGCCAGCAATTTTACCTAGACCACGAGGCCTATCTCGCTTTTGGCGAGCACCTGCCGACCTACAAGCCGTCGCCGCTGCCGGAACAAATGGGAGAACTTCGCCGCAGCATGAACGGCGATCGCCCTTTGGTTTTGAACCTTCTGACGCCGCACGGCAAGTGGCACATCCATTCCACCTACTATGACAACCATCGCATGTTGACTTTGTCGCGCGGCATCGAGCCCTTTTGGATCAACGACGAAGACGCCGCCCAGCTTGACCTGGTCGATAACGATTGGGTGGAAGTGCACAACGATAACGGAGTCGTGTGTACGCGGGCCGTCGTCAGCGCGCGCATTCCGAAGGGCGTGGGCATCTTCTATCACTCCCCGGAGCGAACGATTTCCGTCCCTAAATCGCCGCTTCGAAACAATCGCCGCGCCGGCGGACACAACAGCCTGACGCGGATTCGCTTGAAGCCGCTGCTGCTGGTCGGCGGCTACGGCCAGTTCACATATCACTTCAATTACTGGGGGCCCACAGGCGTCAATCGCGATACCCACGTGGTGGTGAGGAAACTCAACGAAGTGAAATTCTGAGGAGTCGTTTTCATGGATGTTTGCCTGCAAATCTCGATGGTCTTTCATCTGGACAAATGCATCGGGTGCCACACGTGTTCTGTCGCTTGCAAAAACGTCTGGACCGATCGCAAAGGGACCGAATACATGTGGTGGAACAACGTCGAGACGAAGCCCGGCACCGGTTTCCCAACGGCTTGGGAGGATCAAGAGAAATACAAAGGCGGATGGAAGATCGAAAACGGCGAATTGAAGCTTGTTTCCACCGACAAAGCTCGGGGATTGGCTAACATCTTTCACAACCCTAACCTCCCGAACCTCGACGATTACTACGAACCGTGGACGTACCGCTATCAAGACTTGTTCGATTCCCAAGAAGGAACCGATCAGCCCACGGCGCGACCGGTGTCCATGATCACCGGCAAATTGGTGGACCTTCAAGCGGGTCCCAACTGGGACGACGACCTCGGGGGTTCACCGGTGTACGCGGCCAATGATCCCAATTTGAAGAACGTGAGTGAGTCAGACCGCCAGAATCTCTTTGAGCTGGAGCGGATGGTGTTTTTCTATCTTCCCCGGATCTGTAACCACTGTCTCAACCCGGCGTGCGTGGCGGCGTGTCCTTCCGGGGCGATTTACAAGCGTGGAGAAGATGGGATCGTCCTCATCAACCAGGAACGCTGCCGTGGCTGGCGCATGTGCGTGACGGCGTGCCCCTACAAGAAAACTTATTACAACTGGTCCACGGGAAAATCCGAGAAATGCATTCTTTGCTTCCCACGGCTCGAAACCGGCCAAGCGCCGGCTTGCTTTCATTCCTGCGTCGGACGCATTCGCTATTTGGGCGCGCTGTTGTACGACGCCGAGCGCCTGGTGGACGCCGTGAAGGTGCCGGACGAAGCGCTGGTGCAGTCTCACCGCAACATCATTTTGAATCCCTTTGATCCGGCCATCATTGCCGCCGCTAAACGCAACGGCATCGACGATCTGACCCTCGATGCGGCGCAACGATCCCCCGTCTACAAATACGTCAAGGAATGGGAACTGGCCCTGCCGCTTCATGCGGAGTTCCGCACTCTGCCGATGCTCTTCTACGTTCCGCCGCTGCTGCCGATCATGGCGGAGGCAACGAACGGCAATTACGATTCTTCGGCGGAAGACTTCTTTGCGCCCATCGAGAAAGCTCGCCTTCCCATCCAATACCTTGCCAGCCTGTTTTCGGCCGGCAACGAAGGTCCGGTGCGAACGGCGCTGCGCCGTCAATACGCCGTTCGAATGTTCAAGCGGATGGACACAGTCGGCGACGTCGATCAGATCAAACTGACGCAGCTTCTCGCCGAAGTCGGTCTCACACCCGATCGCGCCGAAGCGATTTATCGGCTCACGTCACTGCCCACCATGGACGAGCGATTTGTTATTCCACCGAGCCATCGAGAAGAAGCGTTGGAAGTGTTGAACACGGAACTCTGGGGGGAAAAGGGCGAAACCGGATTTGGCTTCCGACGAAAACCGGTCCGAGGAGAGTAATAGCTGATATGAATTTCCGTAGGCAACAAGCCACTCGCGAGCAGAACTTTCAGTTGCTGGCCGGCATCTTCCATTATCCGAGTGAGTGTCTGGGCAAAGAAGTCGAGCATGCCGCCGAAGCCTTTCGTGAATTTGATTCGCCCGTGGCGACGCGCCTCAAAGAATTTCGCGCGCGCCTTTCCGCTTTGTCCACCGGGAATCTTCAGGAACTTTACACGCACACGTTTGATGTCAATCCGGTGTGTACCTTGGATGTGGGCTTCCATATCTTCGGGGAGAGCTATCAACGGGGCACGTTTCTGACTCAACTCCGAGAAACTGAATTCGCGTGTGGCATGCCGGAAGAAAAGGAGTTGCCGGACCATCTTCCTATTCTGCTCCGATTGATTCCACGTCTGACCGATGAAGAATTGAGGGAGTCGCTTGTTGGGGAGTGCCTGCTCCCTGCCTTGAAACGTATGCAGGAAGCGCTGGGGGAAAGCAGAAATCTTTATCTGCCGGCGATTCAGGCAGCGATGCTGCTGCTGGAGCATGAACGTGAAATGATGACACCATCAACGGCGCCGCCCGCCGCCTAGAGGATCACTATGACCAACATACTTTTGTTTGTTGTCTTCCCTTACATCGCCGTGGTCCTCGTGGTGCTGATCAGCATAGTTCGCTATTTGAAGCGAGGCTTCACTTATTCCAGCCTTTCTTCTCAGTTTCTGGAAAGCAGGAATCTGTTCTTCGGCTCCGTGCCTTGGCATTACGGGATTCTGGCAATCCTCGTCGGTCACCTCCTAGGATTTCTTTTTCCAAGCTTCGTGCGCCGGATCATCGGCCTGCCGATGGGACTGTACACGTTGGAGGCGACGGTCTTCGTTTGCGGCGCGCTTTCGCTGGTGGGGCTGACGAATCTGTTGCTTCGCCGAATCATCAGTTCGCGCATTCGGTCCGTCACCACGTGGATGGACGCGCTCATCCTGATTCTTCTCTTTGTGCAGGTCGGCTTGGGCGTATGGATCGCCGTCTTCTATCGCTGGGGTGTCGCTTGGTATGCAGTGGCCGCGGTTCCCTATCTCCGGTCTTTGATCGCGCTCAGACCCGACATCCGGTTGATTCAACCGCTTCCCTGGATCTTCAAAGCGCATGTGTTGAATTTCTATTTGATGACGGCGCTCTTTCCGTTTTCTCGGTTAGTCCACCAACTGGTCGTTCCGATTCCTTACATTTGGCGGCCGTACCAACTGGTCATCTGGAACTGGGATCGCAGAAAACTCATTCGTTCGTGAGCGCCCATTCTTGAATCGCTTATATGAATCTTCGAACTGGAATCATTTTTTCAGCTTTCTTAACGGTTATGGCGGTGGCGATCTATTTTCCCGCCGCGACTTTTCGTCAACCCAGCGATCAGCAAGGCTATTCACCGCTTCAGCCGATCAATTTCTCGCACAAGATCCACGCGGGCGATAACAAGATTCCTTGCCTCTACTGCCACTTTGGAGCGGAAAAAAGCGCGGTTGCCGGCATTCCGCCCGCCAACGTCTGCATGAATTGCCACAGCGAAGTGCGAAAAGATTCCCCGGAGATTCAGAAGATCGTCACGGCGATTCAGACTCGCCGGCCAATTCAATGGATCCGAGTCGATAACCTGCCGGCGTTCGTGTCTTTCAATCACAGCCGGCACGTCTCCGTCGGCGTGCCCTGCCAAACCTGTCATGGTCCGGTGGAGACCATGAAACGCGTGGCCCAGTTCCAGAATCTCACGATGGGTTGGTGCGTGAATTGTCATCGAACGTATCGCGCGTCGATGATCGCGGGCAAACCGGTGCATGCCTCCACCGATTGCTCCGTGTGCCATCACTGAAGCGACAATCTCCCCGCCACGGCAGCGTTTTGTCGGGCGACGGCGTGGCAGATATCGAACGAATATGAACGAACGATCATCACCTCATTATTGGCAAACGCTTCAGGATCTGGACTCGTCATCGGAGAGTCACGAGATCGCAAGGGATGAGTTTGCGGCAGTTCCCAACGCCGCCTCGAGGACTTTGAGTCGCCGGAGCTTTCTTCAAATCAGCGGTCTGACGATTGGCGCCGCGACGTTGGCAGGATGTTCGGCGCCGGTTCAGAAAGCCATCCCCTATTTGAACAAGCCGCCTGAACTCACGCCCGGCGTCGCCAATTGGTACGCCTCCACCTGCTCCGCATGCAGCGCCAATTGCGGCCTTCTCGTGAAGGTTCGTGACGGACGCCCCATTAAGTTGGAGGGAAACGCCGAACATCCAATGAACCGCGGCGGATTGTGCGCCGCCGGCCAGGCCTCTATCTTCGAGTTGTACAGCATAGACCGACTGCAAGGGCCGCTCATTCAAGGGCGATCCGCAACCTGGGAAGAACTCGACCAGCAGGTGAGCGCACGGTTGGCGGCCATTCGTTCGCAAGGTGGAAAAGTTCGGCTTCTGTCCGGATCAAGTTCAAGCCCTACCACTCGCGCCGTCGTCAAACAATTTCTGGATCAATTCGCTGACGGGCGCCACATCGTATCTGACCCTGTTTCCTATCGGGCCATTGCGGAAGCGCATCTCCGTTCCCATCACGTCGAAGGGATTCCCTCGTATCATTTTTCCAAGGCCGCTGTGGTGGTCGCTTTTGACGCCGACTTCTTAGGCACTTGGATTTCCCCGGTGGAGTTCGCTCGCGATTACGTTTCACTTCGAAAGCTCGACGGCGGCCAACATCGCATGTCGCGGCACTATCATCTGGAGCCGCACGTTTCGCTGAGCGGCAGCAACGCCGACCATCGTTACCGCCTGACGCCGCAGGAGCATGGAGCAGCGGTGCTGTTTCTTCTTACGCTGTTGGTTCAGCGTTCACAAACTGCCCGGGCGCACACTTCGATCACTCCGGAATTATTCTCAACGAAATCCTCCAACGTGCTGAGCGAGGAGATTCGAACGGCGCTACAAAGTATCGCCGACGATCTTTGGACGAACCGAAGCAGCAGCCTTGTCATCACCGGGTCCAACAACGTCTCGACTCAATTGGCCGTGAATGCAATCAACGAAGTCCTCGGCAACTATGGCTCCACAATCGATCTCACCGCGCCCTCGAAGCAATACCAGGGGAACGACGCCGACGCGGTTCAGCTTATCCAGGAAATGAATGACGGACAGATCTCGGCGCTCTTCATCATCGATGCCAATCCGGCATACAACCACCCCTTCGCCTCTCAGTTTGAAGCCGGCCTCAAGAAAGTTCCTCTTACCGTGGCGCTGAATTCATTCCCCGATGAAACCACATCGCTCACGCAATTCGTGGTGCCACCGCATCATTTTCTGGAGGCGTGGGGCGATGCGGAACCGCGCGAAGGCGTCTTCAGCCTTTCGCAGCCAACCATTCATCCCGTCTTTTCGACGCGCGCCTCTCAGGAAAGCCTGCTGAAGTGGATTGGGATCGATGCAAATTTCTACGATCTCTTGCAACAATACTGGAAGTCGGAAATCTTTCCCCAATGTTCCAGTTCCGAATCATTTCAGGATTTCTGGGACAACTCGCTGAGGAACGGAGTCCGGGTACTCCCAGAGAAGAAGAAGGCCGTCGCTCTCTATCGGTCCGATGGACTGAAGGAAGCTCTTGATGCTCTGAGCCAACCCATCCCGGGGCGGGAGAATGATTTCCAAATATCCTTCTACGAAACCATCGCTCTTCGCGACGGACGCTTTGCAAACAATCCTTGGCTCCAAGAGTTGCCGAACCCGATCACCAAAATCACCTGGGACAACTACGTCAGCGTTTCACCGGGGACGGCCGCGCAGTTGCAGATTAAGGACGGAGATATTGTCCGTGTGAGCCAGGCCGATCACGCCATAGAGCTTCCCGTTCAAATACAGCCGGGTCAGCACAACCGCGTCTTCTCTGTGGCGCTGGGTTACGGGCGTCGTCAAGCTGGGAAAGTGGGCTCCGGGGTTGGCGCCAATGCCTTCCCTTTTCTCCGATGGAATGGCAATACATTTGAAAAGGACGGAGCCGGTGTGAATCTCCAAAAGACAGGGCGCTTCATGGCCTTCGCAGAAACGCAGACACATTCATCCATGGAAGGCCGGCCCATTGTTCGTGAAACAGTCCTTGCAGAATTTCTTAAATCTCACCCCACAGAAACCGAGAAGCAAGAGCCCACCATCTGGGGCGACCATGCGTACACCGGACATAAGTGGGGCATGGCCATTGATCTCAATGCCTGTACCGGCTGTTCCGCCTGCCTCGCGGGTTGTCAAATCGAGAACAATGTTCCGGTCGTCGGCAAGGCTGAAGTTCGGCGGCGGCGCGAAATGCATTGGATTCGAATCGACCGATACTACAACGGCGACCCGGAAACTCCCGAAGTCGTCTTTCAGCCGATGATGTGCGGGCAATGTGACAACGCCGCCTGCGAAAGCGTTTGTCCGGTGTTGGCCACGGTGCATAGCAGTGAAGGATTGAACATGCAAGTCTACAATCGCTGCGTCGGCACGCGTTATTGCGCCAACAACTGCCCGTTCAAAGTTCGGCGGTTCAATTGGTTTAACTATTCTCACGACGACGCGCTCGCCAACTTGGTATTGAATCCGGATGTGACGGTCCGTTCCCGCGGTGTCATGGAGAAGTGCACCTTCTGCGTCCAGCGCATTGAAGCCGGCAAGATTCAGGCGCGCAATGAGAATCGGGCGTTGGCTGATGGGGAAATTCAAACCGCTTGCCAACAAAGCTGCCCGACTCAGGCCATTGTCTTTGGAGACCTCAACGACCCCAGCAGCAAAATCGCGAAGCTTCAAAAAGACCGACGGGCCTACCATCTGCTCGACGAGATCAATTTGCGTTCGAACATTGCTTATTTGGAAAAGATTCGTAATCCACATTCAGGAGAAACGTCGTAAACATGTCCAGCGCCACCTTGGCTGCGCCTGAAATAAAGCTCACTTCACCAGATGCGCCGGCTTTCGGTCGAGAACCGCTGATTGCCGGGAACAAGACCTCCGCCCAAGTGACGGACGAAGTGTGCTGTCACGTCGAACGCCCTCCGGGGAAAGGCTGGTGGATCGCCTTTCTGATTTCCGCTTCGATCCTGGCTTTAGGTGTAGGCGCAGTCACCTACGAGGTCACCACGGGAATCGGAACTTGGGGTTTGAACAAGACGGTGGGTTGGGCTTTCGACATCACGAATTTCGTGTTTTGGATCGGCATCGGACACGCCGGCACATTGATTTCCGCGATTCTATTTCTCTTCCAGCAGAAATGGCGCACCTCGATCAATCGATCCGCTGAAGCCATGACGTTGATCGCCGTGATGTGCGCCGGCCTGTTTCCGATTATTCACATGGGGCGTCCGTGGCTGTTCTTTTGGGTGCTGCCGTACCCGAATTTTCGAGGCTCGCTGTGGGTGAATTTTCGATCGCCGCTGCTTTGGGACTTCTTCGCCATCTCCACCTACGGAATGATCTCGCTGGTCTTTTGGTACATCGGTTTGGTTCCGGACCTCGCTTCGGTGCGCGATCGCGCTACCGCCAAATGGCGCCGCAAGATTTATGGGTGGTTGAGTCACGGATGGAACGGTTCCAATCGAGCTTGGTCTCGATATGAGACGACCTATCTATTGCTGGCGGGTCTCGCGACGCCGTTGGTGATTTCGGTGCACAGCATCGTCAGCTTCGATTTTGCGACTTCGAATCTTCCCGGCTGGCACAGCACCATCTTTCCGCCCTACTTTGTGGCGGGCGCCATCTTCAGCGGGTTCGCGATGGTGGTCACCTTGATGATCCTGACCCGCAAGCTGATGCATCTGCAAGAGTACATCACCGTCGGCCATCTGGAGCGAATGTGCAAGATCATCTTGTTGACCGGCTCCATGGTCGGCCTGGCGTATGCGACGGAGATGTTCATGTCGTGGTACAGCGGAAATCCCTATGAGCATTACACCTTCATGAATCGCGTGAAGGGCCCCTATGCTTGGGCCTACTGGACCATGATCAGTTGCAACGTCATCACACCTCAACTGTTCTGGTTCAAGAAAGTCCGGACTTCGGTTCCCGTGATTTTTGTTTTATCGATCTTCGTAAATATCGGAATGTGGTTCGAACGCTTCGTCATCATCGTCACCTCTCTGCATCGTGATTACCTGCCGTCGAGCTGGGCGATGTATCGGCCGACCTTCATTGAAGTGGCGACGCTGATGGGAAGCTTCGGACTTTTCTTCACGTGCTTCCTGCTCTTCACTCGGGTGTTCCCGGTGATTTCGATCAGTGAGGTGAAAGCAGTGCTGAGTTATGGAAGGAGAGGGGCGACGCATTAATAACTGCACGACAGAGATCTGTCGAGGACCTTGTTTTGCGCGCACAGGGGATTGAATTCTTCCGGATTAACCAGAAACCGAGAACTGACATGACCAACCGATACTATGCGGGATACTTCACGACTGAGAGCGGCATCCTCCACGCCACCAAGGAAGCGCGGGAGCGCGGATTTGCGATCGCCGACGTGTTCACGCCTTATCCGGTGCATGGGCTCGACGAGGCGATGGCGCTTAAACGCTCGAATCTCATTTGGGTGGGATTTGCGGCCGGGCTTTTCGGTTTGATTTTTGCGTTGATTCTCCAAATCTGGACTTCCGCGTACGACTGGCCGTTGAACGTCGGTGGGAAACCGTTCAATTCGTTTCCCGTCTTCATTCCTGTGGCTTTTGAGCTTACCGTACTCTTCTCCGGCTTGATCGCTGTGGGAGCCCTCTTCATTCGCAATCGCATGTGGCCGACGATGAAACGACCGGTTTTGCCCGGGGTTACCAACGACCGATTCGTTCTGGTCCTCCATCAAATCGATGGTTCCTTCGATTTCAAGGAGGCGCGTCGAATCCTCGAAAGTCATGGTGCAGTCGACATTCGAGAGGGAGAAGACATGATATGAAATCTCGTTGGCTCGCTTGGACGCTGACTTTGGCTTTTCCTTTCCTGGTTGCTGGAGGAATCAAGCTCTTCAGCCGGAATCTCACGCAAAGAAATCTGGAATATCCGACGCAGATGGAGTATTCCCCGGCCTCCATGACTCAATCTCCCAGCACGGTTTTCGCGAATGGGATGACCGATCAAGTCCCCGTGCCGGGAACAATTCCACGCGGTTATAAACCCTTCCACTTCGGTCTCGGCCCGGCGGAGGCCGAACGAGCCGGACAAGAGTTGAAGAATCCCTTTTCACCGACTGCCGAGAATCTAGCGCGCGGCCAACACGTCTTTGAAACCTTCTGCGCCGTGTGCCATGGCGTCAATGGAGATGGGGACGGCCCGATCATTCCAAAGTTTCCGAATCCGCCTTCGTTTCACACCGACAAAGCGAAAGCGCTGGCGGATGGCACGATCTTCTACATCATCACCATGGGACGAAACAAGATGCCCTCCTATGCTTCGCAGGTCGGCTGGGATGATCGTTGGAAAGCCATTCTTTATGTGCGGTCACTTCAAGGGAAGAAATAGGTGTTAGGTTTTAGGGGTCGGGTGTCAGGATTCAAAAATGAGATGGAATGCTTTCGTGAGGAGTGATGATGGAGCGGCAAGGATCCCCGAGGAACTCTAGGGATGTCCAATTTCAACCGAGCGCCAAGCTCAAACAATCCTTCGTTGCGTGCGGAGTGGTCGGAGTTGTCATTTTTCTGTGGGGACTTCGAGCGGCGCCACAACGCGCTTGGTTCAACTTACTCATCGATGGATTTTTCTTCTTATCCGTGGCGCTGGCAAGCGCCGTCTTTGTGGCGATCCTACACGTCTCCAACGCCGGCTGGGGCACAGCCCTGCGACGCGTTCCCGAAGCCATCATGGGTTATCTTCCCTGGGGCGGATTCATCTTGTTGGCGCTCTATTTCGGCGCTGCCGATCTCTATCCCTGGGCATCACCCTCGATGGTGAAGCAGAGCGGCGTGCTGCAACACCGGGCCGGGTTCATGAATCCACCGTTCTTTTTTCTTCGAATGGCAATCTGCTTGGCAATCTGGATTCTGTTTGCGTGGCTGATGGTCCGGGCCTCCCGTTTCCAGGATCGTCGTGCCGACAACACCTTCACACACCGGAATGTAGCATACGCCGCCATCTTCCTCGCGCTCTTCGCCGTGACGTTCTCAATGGCCAGCTTTGATTGGATTATGTCGTTGGAGGAAATATGGTCCAGTACGATCTTCGCAGTTTACAACTTCTCCGGCCTCTTTCTTGTCGGAATTGCCGCCATCACTTTGGTCACGCTTCTTTTGAAGGCCTATGGGGTGTTGGCTTGGGTGAATGAGAATCATCTGCATACGTTGGGCAAGCTGATGTTTGCCTTCAGCACTTTTTGGGCATATATCTGGATTTCGCAATACCTCCTCATCTATTACGCCAACATTCCCGAAGAGACGATCTATTTCATTCGGCGCACTTCCACGACCGGATGGCAGGTCCTCTTCTTTCTAAATCTCTTTCTCAATTGGGTCGTCCCCTTCCTCTTGATGATGCCTCGCTCCTTCAAGCGCAGCAACCGAATGTTAGGAATCACTGCAGCTATCTTATTCGTGGGTCATTGGATTGATCTCTACACTATGACCGTGCCGTCTCGGCAGCCTTTCGTGACGATCGGGATTTTCGAAATCGGAATCTTTATCGGTGTCGCCGGGCTATTTGCCTGGATTGTCGCGCGGAATTTAGAGGAGAGTTGTTTGCTTCCGATTCATGATCCCTATTTGGAGGAAAGTCTCGAGCTTCATGTTTAAACGATAAACGGTTCGCTGCCGCCCCACGGAGAGAGCACCCCAGGCATGAATCAAGTCTTTCTGACCCATTTTCTTTCCGGCATTGCTGAAGCCGCGATCATCCTGGATGAGGAAGGAAGAATCTGCTTCGTCAACGAGACGGCCGAACACGGGTTGGGTTACGATCGAAATGCGGTGATCGGAAAATTCTGTTGGGAGGTCGTGGATGGACTCGGCGAACGGGGCGGGCACTTTTGTGTGAAGGATTGCGAAATCATGCAGCTCTGCCGCCGCACCCACAAGATTCCTCCATTCGATCTCTTCGTCTTAAGAGCCGACCACACTCGACAGTGGATGAACACCTCCACCATGATTGTCCCATGCGATGAGGCTGGACACTTCTTTCTGGTCCATGTTTGGCGGGACGTCGGACAGAGGAAGGAAATGGAGTTTCTGATGGAAGAAATTATGAAGAAACTTTCTCCCCTTCGGAATCTAGATCCCGCCTGGTCAGCGTCGCCCCCATCAAAGGCGAAGCCCTATCCCCTTTTGACCGAGCAAGAAAAAGTTGTGCTTCGTCTCCTCAACCGGGGATGCGATACGCTCACGATCGCTCGAGAGTTGAACATCACTCCAGTGACGGTCCGAAATCACATTCAACACCTGATGAAGCGACTGGGCGTTCATTCTCGCCTCGAAGCGATTCAAACGGCCGCCCGTTTGGGCATTCTCTAAATCCAGATCCATTTAAACCGGAAAAACTTCAAAAGTAAGTTTCCCCGGCATTAGAGCTGCGATATCATGAGGGCGGTCAAGACTTCGAAACACTTGGATATCCTCGCTGTCGTCCACGGAGTGGGTCGGCAGCCTTCTCGAGACGAGGGCGCTTCAATGCTCGAAAGTGAGCTTTTCAATATTCTCACTCACATTGACGATGCCGTGTTTGCGGTGGACCAGGAAGGGATTATTCGTTTCTGGAACAAGGCGGCCGAAGAATGGTTCAAGCTGCCGGCGCGGGAAGCCGTCGACCGAACGTGCGACGAGGTGATGGATGGCCGGGACGCCGTGGGCGCTCAAGTGTGCTCTCATGATTGCGCGGTACGAGAGCTGTGTCGCCGAACCGACAAAGTCCGGGCTTTTGATCTCAATGCCAAGCTCGCCGATGGCGATCGCAAATGGGTTAATGTGTCCACCATCGTTTCCCGTAACGATCGCACCGGCCGGTTTCTCACGATTCATACGATGCGCGACATCGACCATCGCAAGACCATTGAACTTTCCACGCAGCAGATTCTCACGGGGCTGGCGTCGCTCACGGGAACAAGCATGGAGAGCGTTCTTCGAAAATGGCGCAAAGAAGTGCCGCCGCCTCCGCTGACGAAACAGGAGATTCAGATCATGAAGATGCTCTCCTCCGGCCAATCGACTTCAGCCATTTCCAAGAAGCTGAAAATCAGCGCGGCCACGGTGCGAAACCACATTCAACACATCCTCGCAAAGCTGGGCGCCCATAGCCGTTTGGAAGCGGTTCAGATCGCTTCCCGTACCGGTCTCATTTGATCTTCATCTGTCAATTCGCGCCGACGACCTCTGGAAGCCTACCCTCTCCCTTTCACTTTTTTGCCATTTTCGCTTTGAAGCGAATGTCGTCCGCCATTTCCTTGATTTCCGTCAAGTCACGTTGCATTTCGCTCCAACCGTACCAAACGGCATAATCGGGGCTGGCATGGAAGGCGCCTTCAAAAGTGCGCATGCGGTGCTCCATGAACATGACGAAAAGCCTTTGTTCGATGACGGTCGGCGCATCATGAAAGGTCAAGATATCCGGAAACGGATAAGCGTAATTTTTGGGCTTAGGCAGAAGCCCATCTCGATATAGACCGGCCACGATTTGAATCGCTTCGGCCATGAGGTGATCCGAATTCTTGATCAGCTCATCACTCTTGGCAAGTTCGCCTCGCGCAAAAGCGCCGGAGTGGCACTGACTGCACGTAGTGATCATTTGATCGCGAAGCTTCTGCCAATCGGCTTGAGTGAGCCGAACCACCTTGGCCCCTTTCACCACTTCCAAACGAGGCGTCGGCTTTCCATCCGGGTACAAAACACCGAGCGCCTGCAAAATCGAGGCGCGATCGGCGGCCCATTGCGGATCCTCGGGCATGGGCAAGCGGACCGCCAAAAAGCCCCACGCGGTTTGAACGGCGTGGTCTCCATTCGGCATGTGACAAGTCTGACACGTGGGTGCCGCGGCGGTCGCCGGCAGAGTTCCATTCTGCTTGAGCAAATAACGAACGCCGTGTTTGGATCCGGAATACATCTCCCATTGCGGGTGATCGAATCCCATGTGGCAGGTCTCGCACGCCTGCGGTTGTCGCGCTTCTTTCAACGAGAAGGTGTGCCGCGTGTGGCAGGCGTCGCAGGAAGCCAGACCGAATCCGTTGCCCTCCGCCTTCAATTGTTTGATCTCCGCTTCGGTCTTCACACCAAGGCTGTGGCAGCCGCCGCATCCTTTCATGCCCTCGGTGATGGCCATGGGCTGATAATGAAACGTCGGCATCGCCTTCATCGCCGCCCAGGCCAAGGCGTGTTTTCCTCTCGAGAACTGTCTTACCTGTTCTTCGTGACACGCCCCGCAAGTGCCGAGCGTAGGAATTTCCGCCTTGGCGAAATCTTCGGCCGTCTGATGCGCGCTCCCATGACACGTGGAACAAGTCACGGCGTTCCGGCTGTGCTTGCTGAGCTGCCAATCGGAAACGATTCCGGGCGTCACTTTCTTGTGGCACTCCACACATTCTTGGCCCCATGCTATCGATGCCGTTGTCAGGAACAGAATAAGAAAACAAACGGGCGTAATTTTCCTTCGCATAAATCCTCCCAGGGAACACCAAAATCTCTCCAGCCTACCGTGATATTTTTGATTCTTAAAAAAGCAACCCACTTTAAGACAAGAGGCGCGCTGATCTGCGCCGGGCAATACTTGCTCAGGCCGATTTTGCGATGCGCTCCGCCAATTTGTTGCGCCAGCCCGGCGCCAGCAGCGGGCACGCCGCCAAGCTCGCTAAGGCTTTCAAGTCTTGATCGCGACGGTGCATGATGTTGCTCGCTCGCGCGACGGTCCATTGAGGGAAGGGACGATCCAGCAACTCCATTTTCATTCCGGATTCGACATATCCTTCGGCGAGCACGCGCAAATACCAGCCGGTGCGCCCACTCTTCTCAACTCGAGTCGCCAAATCCTTAATGCCCCATCGGCGAGACAGTTTCCAGCAGGGGCTGCGCGGTTGCGACACTTGCACTCTGGCGCTGCCGATGGCGTACACGTCGCCGATACACGATTCTGATTCGCTCATTCCCGACACCGTGAAATTTTCTCCGAAGGCGCCATACGGCAAATTGGGAAGGCGCAATTCAGCGCGCCACAACGGATAATGTGCGGCCGCATAAACCAGCGCGGCCTTCTGCGTTCCTCCATGATGTTTAAGATCGGCCTGCTGATCTCCTTCGAGGTGAGTCTCTCCTAACCATCTTCGGTGGGAAACAGGCTCCTTCCAAATCGCCGATACCCAAGGAGAGGCCGAGGAATCGAATGCTTGGGAGCCGCCAAATTCCCGGGGAACTCCAACTTGGATAGAAACAATCTTCGGATCATCTTTCATGATTGTCCCCTCTGTTTGGTAAGCCTCGAAAATCTTGTTTTTCGGACAGAATTTTCAGGTTGCAACAAGGTAACCATGAGCACTGCTTGGGCGCGGCCCCAGGCCGCTCTATGCGGCCGATGTTCGATGTGGGCTGTGCAAGTTTCCAATGACAGCCCCAAAACGTCAATGGGAATTTGGAATTGACCGATGACTTTCAACCGAGCGATGCCCACCTTGCGCGTTGACGGCATATTGGTCAGCAGAGGCCGCGCAGGTCGGCGCAGCAAGGTCTCGGCGTTCATCCTCCGAGCACACTCAAGCCCTGCCCTTCGTCGTCGATCGGCCACACTTCCACCCCTTGGTTTCGTGGACAGAAAGAAAAATCATCTTGTTGGAAAAGGGTGGACGGGCCTGAGTTTCGCGTCAATTTATAAGCGCTTGCATGACAAGCCGGCCGCTTTTATGTTTGATTCATTGTTAGCATCCACCAAAACTTCACCGGAAGAATTCGACTGAGGTTATTCGAGCACCTTACGCCGTTCCCGAAGAATTGTCTCAGGGCTGGGAGCGTCCACCGAAAAAATCTTATCCACCGTTTTTCTCCCCATCGCCCGATAAACCTCTCGAAGCAAAATCTTCACGTCCTTCTTGGCTTTGGCGTTCTTCTTTGTTACCTGGCGAACAATTGCATTTACAGAGAGGGACCTTTTCTTGGTTGGCATGGTCAAAACCTCCTTGTTGCCGGAAATTCTAACAGACCCACCGGGGAAGACAAGATTATTCTTCCGACGAGCGCGATGGCTCAAACGGTGAAGCTGTTCTTGTAAAAGCCAGCGGGCGTTTGCAGGCGCCGTGAAAATTCCTTTTGCGATTCACCGGTCTTTGCGTTAATTTCTTTGCCGCAAAACCATCGGCTCGAATCGGACATCGATGAATCGCTTTGAAGACTTTCGAGGAAACGAGAGGATCGTCCGCACACTGCGCCAAGCCTTGGCAAGTGGACGGTTGCCGCATTCCCTGCTCTTTGCGGGCGCTGAGGGCGTGGGCAAGCGCACTTTGGCTCTGATGCTGGCCAAGGCTCTGAATTGTCTCCAGGAGACAGCAAACTTTTGCGGGGAATGCGCCAGTTGCCGAAAGATCGATGCCGGGACTCATCCGGACGTCTTGTGGGTGGGGCTGCGCGAAGACAAGCATTTCCTTCAAATCGATCAGATTCGGGAGGCTCGGGGCGAAGTCTTCTACCAACCCTTTGAGGGAAGGAACCGAGTCATCCTCATCGATGAAGCCGATCGCATGAAGGACGACGCGGCGAATTCCATTCTCAAGATGCTGGAAGAGCCTCCGCCCAGCACAAAGATCATTCTTCTGACCAAAAAGTTTTTTTCGTTGCTGACCACCATCCGCTCGCGCTGCCAGATCTTTTATTTTTCACCGGCGCCTCTGCAACTGGTGCGTGAGTTCCTGGAGGCGCAAACGCAGATTCCACTGCAGGATCGCGAACTGACGGCGCGATTGGCGCAAGGCAGTTTCGGAAAAGCACTGGCCATCGATTTGGCCACGTATCGCTCCCAGCGAAGCGAGGTGCTCGACCTCGTCAACTCCTCGGTGAAAAGCGATTCCGCGGAAGCGGTCCTGATGCTCGCCGACGCTATCGGCAAGCAGAAGGATTCATTTGAAGAGTATCTCGACTGTCTGTATCTTCTCTTCCAAGATCTATTTTATATTCGTAACGGCGCTCCGGAGGAAAGGATCACCAACATCGATGTTCTGCCGGCCCTCCAAAACCTTTCGAAAACCGTGAGTGGCCATTGGGCGAACGACGCGGTAGCGGAGCTGGATTCCATCGCTGCCGGGTTGCGCGTTAACATCAATCGCCCGATCGCGCTCGAGAATCTGGCTTTTCAACTCGGAGGCCAAGTCCCGAAGAGTTCTTCTTCGGCGGAGTGAGCGGCGGCATTGGCGCTTCACCGGCATCAGCGGTGGCGCTTGATGGGGAGCCGTCTCTTGAGCGGCCCGGCCGTTAGAAAATCTGTTGCTCGAGAGAATCCGCTATGCTAAACTTTTGGTAATTTCACAATCGACAGGCAGCGAAAGTGAAAGTCTGAAGGAGATTAGCAGAGCCAGGTGCGGCTCTATCCGCCTCGGAATTGTTAGCCATCACATAGTGCCAACTGATTCGTTCACCCCGAAAGGGGATTGAATTTTCACTTGTCTTGAAAGTGAACGTGGGAAAGAGAACTGACTGTCTTCATAATAGATCTTCAATTCGAAAAGAATCGACTGGAGCTCTGCAAACAACGTCAAAGTGGATGAAGGAGTGTGAGGAGTGAATCGAAAACTAATTCGACCAACGTTAGCCGACATCAAAGACCGCAACAACGAGCGGGAGAACCGTCAGCACGGCGGCGGACAGCAGCAGGGGCAGCCGCGGCGCAAGCCCGTTCCGCCGGAACAGACCAACGCGGAGAATTTCTATTACGTCAAACAGATGCAGAACAAGACCCCCATGGTGCTTCAGTTGATGGATGGGGAAATTCTGCGGGGCGTGATTGAATGGTACGACAAGCGTTGCCTGAAGCTGAACCGATCGACCGAACCGAATCTGCTTCTGATGAAGCACGCCATCCGGTACATGTACAAAGAGAACGAAGACAAGGCCGGTGATGATTAGACCCGTCGTGGCTTTGACGCTCGGAGATCCGGCGGGTATCGGGCCGGAGATCGTGCTGAAAGTTCTTCGAAAGCGATCTCTGGCCGAGCGAGCAAAGCTGGTTGTTGTGGGTGATTCATTTGTTCTCCACGGAGTTCCCCACCTTTCGTTGCGGGGAATCCGACTTCCCTCTTTTGGTTCTTTCAACGAAGCGCTGCGCGCGCAAACCTTCCCTTGTTTGATCGAGACGCATCACACAAAATTTGCGTACCGCCTGGGACGCGTCGACGCCCGGTGCGGGCAGTTGTCCCTGGATTATGTGAACGCCGCCATCAAAGCGGCGCTTCGCCGACAGGTCGACGGAATCGTCACACCGCCCATCAATAAAGAGGCGTGGGCGAACGCCGGCGCCAAGTTTTCCGGCCATACGGAGTTGTTGGCCGCGATGTCTCATTCCAAAGATTTCGCCATGGCGTTTCAGGCGCGTGGCTTTTTGACGGTTCTGTTGAGCACGCATCTGCCGCTGAAGAATGCCCTCTCTCAATTGACCGCTTCGAAAGTTCGCGAGAAGATTTGTCTAACCGACCGATCGCTTCGCGAAATGCGGAATCCGCGCCGACGCATCGCCGTCGCCGGGATCAATCCGCACGCCGGAGAGAATGGTTTGTTGGGAGACGAGGAAAAG
>CAZIDA010000002.1:0-31091 GCA_964537865.1 uncultured Acidobacteriota bacterium | reverse complement strand
TCTTTCAGCTTCACTTGCTTTCGAAAGGCCAGGGGATGATTCGGGGCGCAGATCAAAACAATCGAGTCGGTAATGAAAGGAATGGAAACCACGTCGCGTTTCCGCGTGGGATACGCCACGACTCCCATATCCAAATCGCCGCTTTCAATGCTGGCGTAAATTTTGTCGGGCAACTCATACTCCACGTGCAGATCGATCTTCGGATAGAGCCGAATGAACTTCTTCAAGTAGGCGGGGAGGATGTAGAGCCCAATGCTGGGTGAGGCAGCCAGGCGCAAGCGCCCCACGGGAGAGCTGTCGCGTTCCACCATTTCGTGACGCGCTTCCTCCAATTTGGAAAGCACGTCGCGGGCATAGCGGAGAAAGATCTGGCCGTTTTCCGACAACAAGACGCGGCGCCGGCTCCGATCGAAAAGGCGAACTCCCAATTCCACTTCCAGTTGTTGAATGCGGCGGCTGACGGCCGGCTGCGTCAAAAAATTATTGCGCGCCGCCCGCGTGAAATTTTTGATGCGCGCCAAAACGACGAAGAGCTTCAGTTGTCCGGTGTCCATGAATGACTATCCGCAATTTGCATCAGTTTAATGATTTTAATTCATTTTCGGCATGATCGAATACATGATAGCATTGCTTCCTTAGACCAGCGTGGATTTTCTCGCCTGGAGGCGAGCATCCTCAACGAAGGAGTGCATTTCATGTCCAACAGCACATTGGCCGCCGTCGAAGACCGCACGGAAGATCAGTCCGGCCAACGCGAAGTGGTCAACGACTTCTCCATTCAAGTAGCCACGGTCAACGGATCTGGAAGCCAGTCGGCCAACAGCGTTCTCATGCGGTCGATCTTCTTGATGGGCGTCCCCGTCAGCGGAAAGAATATTTTTCCCTCGAACATTGCCGGCCTCCCCACGTGGTACACCATCCGGGCCAGCCAATACGGTCACCTGGCGCGCCGGAAGGAAGTCGACATTTGCATCGCCATGAATCCGGAAACCGCGCGCGAGGACGTGATGAATGCGCGTCCCGGCGCCGCCATCATTTACGAGGAATCTCTGAACCTCTCGTCGCTGCGCAGCGATGTGACGTTTTATCCGGCCCCGTTTTCGAAGTTGGCGGCGCAGGTGACGACCGATGTGAAGCTGCGCAAGCTGCTCACGAACATGATTTATGTCGGCGTGGCGGCGCACCTGCTCTCCATCGGCCACGAAGAAGTGAGCACCGCCATCCAAAAACAGTTTCAGTCGAAAGCCAAGGCGGTCGACTTGAACATTCGCGCCGCGGATTTGGGATTTGATTATGCCCGCGCGCAACTTGTAAAGCGCGATTCGTTTCGGATCGAGCGGATGAACGCGACCGCCGGTAAGATCATTATCGACGGCAACTCCTCCGCCGCGCTCGGCGCCATGTTCGCCGGATGCACGGTGGTCACTTGGTATCCCATTACGCCGTCTTCCAGCCTGTGCGAAACCATGATCGAATACTTCAGCCGGTATCGTATCGACAAGGAAACGGGCAAGGCGACCTTCGCCATTGTGCAGGCCGAGGACGAGTTGGCGGCCTTGGGAATGGTCATCGGCGCCGGATGGGCCGGCGCCCGCGCCATGACGGCCACTTCAGGGCCGGGCATTTCGTTGATGTCGGAGTTTGCCGGGCTCGCTTATTTCACCGAAATCCCCGCCGTGGTTTGGGACATCGAGCGTGTCGGCCCGTCGACCGGGCTTCCCACGCGCACTTCGCAGGGCGACATTTTGCTGTCCTTCTTCCTTTCGCACGGCGACACGAAGCACATCGTTCTCTTCCCTGCCTCGGTGGAAGAGTGTTTTGATTTTGCCGGAGAGGCGTTTGATTTGGCCGAACGGTTCCAAACTTTGGTCCTGGTCCTCAGCGACCTGGATTTGGGAATGAACAATTGGATGGCCGATCCGTTCAAGTTTCCGGAGAAGCCGCTGGACCGCGGTAAGGTGTTGAGCAAGGAAGATCTCGATCGGCTCGGAAAGTTCGAACGCTATCGCGACATCGATGGCGACGCCATTCCCTATCGGACGTTGCCGGGAACGAATCACCCCCTGGCCGCCTATTTCACGCGCGGCAGCGGCCATAACGAAAAGGCCGGATACAGCGAACGTCCGGAAGATTACAAGAATCTCGTGGATCGTTTGGCGCGGAAATTGGAAACGGCCAAGCGTTATGTTCCTCAACCAAGGATTGAGGTTCATCCCAAAGCCAAAGTGGGAATCATCGCCTACGGCACCACGCATTGGGCCATCGCCGAATCCCAAGAACAATTGAAAGAAGAGATCGGTCTCGACACGAGCTATTTCCGCCTGCGCGCTCTGCCGTTCACAAAAGCATTGCGGGAATTCGTGAATCGTCACGACCGTGTTTACGTCGTGGAGCAAAATCGCGACGGACAGATGGGTGATTTGATCAAGCTGGAAGTGGAAGGCCAATGCACGCGCGTCCGAAAGGTGCTGCATTACACCGGATACCCCATCGACGCGCGGTCCATTTCCGATCAGATCATCCGTCAAGAAAAAGAAGTCCAGGAGGCCAGACACTAATGACTGCCCCGAACACCCCCAAGATATCTCCGAAGGAGAACCGCCTGGGCCTGCCCATGGCGGAGTACAAAGGCTCGGAATCGACCCTCTGCGCCGGATGCGGGCACGACGGCATCACCAGCCAGATCATCAAAGCCTTTTTCGAATACGGGGTCGAACCGTATCGTGTCGCCAAATTCAGCGGCATCGGCTGCTCTTCAAAAACGCCGGCCTACTTCATCGGCAACTCGCACGGCTTCAATGCCGTGCATGGACGCATGCCCGCGGTGGCCACCGGCGCCATGCTCGCCAATCGCACGCTGCTTTCCATCGGCGTCTCGGGCGACGGAGATACCGCCTCCATTGGAATCGGCCAGTTTGTTCACCTGCTGCGCCGAAACATTCCGTTGATCTACATCATCGAGAACAATGGCGTGTATGGTTTGACCAAAGGACAGTTTTCCGCGACGGCCGACATCGGTTCGAAGCTCAAATCGGGAATCGTGAACGAACTTCAGCCGATTGATTGCTGCGTTCTGGGAATTGAATTGGGATGTGCTTATGTCGCTCGCTCCTTCGCCGGCGATCCGAAGCAACTGGTCCCGCTCATCAAAGGCGCCATCGCCCACAAAGGAACGGCGCTGCTTGATGTCATCAGCCCTTGCGTTACCTTCAACAACCACGAGGGATCGACCAAGAGTTTTAAGTACGCCAAGGAGCACGAAGAGCTGTTACATGAAGTGGGCTTTGTGCCTTTCTTCGAGCCGATTCAGACCGATTATCCGGAAGGCTCCATCAAAGAGGTGGAGCTGCACGACGGCTCGCACATCCGGCTTCGCAAAATCGACCGCGATTACGATCCCACCAACAAGGCGCAGGCGCTGCAATCGATTCGCAAAGCCAACGAGTCCGGTGAATTCCTCACCGGGCTTCTGTACTACGATGGAGAGAAAAAGGATTTCATTGAGGAAATCAATTTGATCGACGAGCCGCTGGCGACGCTGCCCCAGGAAAAAGTCCGTCCCCGTCGCGAAATGCTCGAAGAGATCATGCAGGAATACGCTTAGCGGTGTAGTTGAAAAACAATTCTTGAATTTGGTAGCGCGCCCGCGCCCGCCGCGGCGGGGGAGCGGCTTTTCTTCGCCGAATGGAAAAATCATGAAGGTTAAATGGTTTTCTGCGGCTCTATCGAAAAGCCGCAGCCGGCGTCCACACATCGGACTCGGCTGCGCTACCCACTACCTTCCTTTTGCGTTCAATTGTCATGGGCCCAAATTCATTCTGCGCCAACGGCGCTGCGGCTCGAAGCCCAACGTTGCTCCGACGCAGGAGGAGCTACGTTGGGTAGACGATGGCAATAAATTCCAGATTTGATTTCACAACCCCTGCGGGGTTGTGGCAATGATATCGGGGGCATCCGCTACCCAGGGTAGTCCGCCACTCCTCCAAAGACCAGCGGACGCAAGCAGACCAGGCGGACAACCCTGGGCTAATGGGCGTTTCCCCTTCGGGGAAAAACACGGGTACCGCGCCCGCGCCCGCCGCGGCGGGGGCGCGGCTTTTCTTCGCCGAATTGAAAGATCATGAAGCTTAGATGGTTTTCTGCGGCTGCGTCGAAGAGCCGCAGCCGGCGTCCACAAAGGGGACTTGGCTGCGTTACCACGATCGAAGAGATCATGCAGGAATACGCTTAGATTGCTTCCATTCCCATAAACAAAAGGCCGCGGCTATTCAACCGCGGCCTTCTATCCTGAACACACAATCGTCAGAGCCTGCGGTGCTATTGTCTGTGCCTTGCGGCGCCGGCCACCATGCTGACGGGCGTCTCCTGATCGACGGTCGATGTCTCCGATCCGGACATCAGATGAACGAAATCATCGAACGCCGCCCTGTCGATCTTCAGATCAAACAAGGAAGCTCCTTCGGTCGGCTGCCCGCTCTTCAAAGAGAAGAGGCCCACATAAGGCGCCAGCGGATCTTTCGCGAACACCAAGTTCAAATCCACCTGAGGATAGTTCGTTCCATACCCGGCGTTGATGGCGCGAATCATCTCATTCGCGAGAAACGCGTAACCGGTATTGGTGGGGTGGATAAAATCCAAACTCAAAATTCCGCCGAGTGGCCCGGTGGTCAGTACCTTCCCTCCCACCACAAGACCGTTCTGCAGGACATTGTTCAGAACGCCGTTGAAATCGGCCATCGGAATTCCCAAATCGGCGGCCGTCCCGGCGATGAAGCTATTCTCCTGATCGAGGGCCGCTTTGATGGCGGCCTTGGTGGCGGCCGTCATGACATATTGTCGCGGCAGGGGACCCGCTGCATGTCCGGAGAGAATAGACTGCACCAAGGTGATCGCAGGCAGGTAAACCGAATCACCTGGGGAAACACCCAGAATCGGTCCGATGACGGAAAGCGGCGCGCCCGCCTGGAGCGCAATCACTTCCACCGGAATATAAAGAGGAGAAGCGGTCACATTCGGAATGTTGCCCGTCACAATCTTCGCTCCCGTCGCTTTCAAACGCTCCATGGCGTTCAAATAGTCGGTGGCAAACTGATCAAAGGGAGTGATCAGGGCGGCATTGTTCGCCACGAAGGCGCCCAATACATCGTTGCCTCCAAACCATGCGATGACGAAGGAGGGGTGCAAGGCCTCGACCTGCTCAATTTCCGAGCCGGTATTCACGGAGCCGGGCACAACCAGACTGGGAATACCGAGAATCAAGTCGCGGAGGATGTCTCCGGGGCGGTTGACGGGATCCGGCAACTGAGGACGTTGATACAGCACGTCGTGAACTTCGAATCCCGGAATGGCCACATCGAAGTGAAAAGAATTTCCGAGCGGCGGAAGAATCATACTTCCGGGAACCGCGCTCGAAGGAACGATCGCCCCCGTCGGACTAATGGTCAGTGTCGGCGGAATGCCCGGGCGGGTGATCGTCGGCAACGGCAAGAACGCTCCCATTTGCCGAGCCACCACGGACGCAAAGCCGTTCGGCTGGCCGTCGATGGAGAGCCCTCCATTCTGAAATCCGGCCACGTAACTGTCGCCTACCGCCATGACCAGCGTGGTGTCTACACCGCCACTTTGGGCCCAAGAAAGAGCCGCCATCGAGAAAATTAGAGCAACAACCAAAACGAGGTTCCGGACAATCAGCAAGGGTTTCATCGACTATCTCCTGTGGGTTGATGGATCATTCTATTCAATCGGTTTTGGAGGATTCTGCATTAACTGTATGAATTTGTCGTTTTTCATGAGTGCCGCGAACGCTCGATCATTATAAATTTGATCTTTTTCCTTGAAGCCTTCCTCGAAAGCCCGAGTCAAATAGTCGATAGCTCTTTCGGTGTCGCCCATTTCAGCATAAATCTTCGCCAAATAAAAATGAAATTTTGCGCGATTGAAGGCGGCCGTCCGCACCAGATTCCCCGTGGCGCTGATGTGCTCCATCAAATTCGGGTCTTCCATGAAAGCCGTTTCGTACTCCACAAAGGCGTCTTTGTATTTCTCCTTGGCGAAATAAGCGCTTCCCAAGTTGTAATGCATGGTGGAGGCGTCCGGTCGGATTTTGAGCGCCTTCTTGTAGAACTTCACGGCCCGACCGTATTTCTTTTCGGTGAAGGCGATCGTCCCCATATTGTTGAAAGCCTCCGCGTAATGCGGGTTCAACTTGATGGCCCGCTTGTATTCCTTCTCCGCCAACTTGTATTCCTGATTGCGATGATAGGCCACGCCCAGCCGGTTATAGAGAGTCGCGTCGCGCGGAGCAAGTGGCAGACATTGCTTGTACAAATCAATGGCATCATCAAACTGCTTTCGGGCCACCAGGGATTCCGCCCGCTTGAGCATGATGTCCATTTCCGAACCTGGGGCGACAGCGGGCGCCACCTTTGTTGGTTCAACGGTCTGACTCAAAACAAACGATGGAACGATCAGAAGAAGCGAGAGAGCACAAACCCATAGGATGCGCTTCATATTCACCTCTCTTATTTTGGGAAGATTAGCACATCCCTGGGACCTCGTAAATCGAATCTGTGGCTTCGTGCCTAGGAGCCCCGGCGCCAAGCAGTTCTATCCGGTGTTTCTCTTTCCCGGCCTCCGGATCTTTTCCATAACCTTTTCCCACTCCGCGCACTTATTGCATTTCCGGCAACGTCGATGCCGGCGTGTCGGCGCCAAACAGGAGAAGGAAAATTCCAAAGGAAATTCAAGACGCTTTCCCAGGGCGGCCACTTCTTCTTTGGATGAATTCCGGAAAGGCGTCAAGATTCGAATGCGTCGATCCAGTGCGCGGCTCAGAGTCTGTTGAGCGGATGCCAGAAACGCCGAGGCGGCATCCGGGAATGGGTTTCCCCGGAGTTGCCCCATGGCAATGGATTGGATATTCCGAACGGCGCAAAACGCGGCGGCCTTGGCGAGCAAAAGCAAGTTGCGAGCCGGGAGATAAACTTCTCGATCATCAGAATCGCGGCCGGGCACTTGAAGCCTCGGCGTTGCGGCGCCAAGTCGCGGGTTTCTCTTCCCAGAGATCGACCAATGGGATTCATACACGTCCCTTGCCGGCATTTCCAGGATCGACATTGGATGGATCACTCCTTCCGGTCTCGGATGCTTCGAAATTTTCTCGGACAAAGCCGCCAAGTATCGTCGCAACCAATGGAGCTCGGCCTCCTCCCAGCGCAAGCCGCAACGAACGTAAGCGGGAAACACCTCGCGAAACTTTTTGGCCATCACTCCCAACAGCACGCAGCTATCGAGACCGCCGCTGATGAGGACGCAAACCTTGGCATTGATCTTTCTTTCCCGCTCGCGCATTTCTCTCCTGAAGGCGACCATCCTTTGCGGTCCCGGATCGGCTGGCTTTCATCTTCTAGCTGATCGGAGGCTGTCGCGTCAACCAAAGCGTCTTGATGCCGCCGGAATAGCCAAGGTGCTTCGGGAAGGGATTGAAATCGATCTCCTCCAAAATTTCGAGGCCCCTTCCGTGGCAAGCCCTCTTGATTTCGCTTTTTCGAAACCACCGTTCTTCGATGCAGTCTTCACTTCGGACGTAGGCGTCTCCTTGTCGCGTGAAGAGGAGCAACCGCGCCGTGGCGCGATTTCGCTTTTGATCGAGGACATCCTTCCGAATGATGAGGCCTCGGCGAGTCTCCACGCACGAAGTTCCGCCCCAGACCTCCTCGAAACAAGATCGATTGTTCAGATCAAAAATGAAAACTCCCCCGGGCGCCAAACAGCTTGAAACGCACCGAAACATCGCATGAAGATCCTTCATCGTCAGGAGATGATTGACGCTGTTGAAGAGCGAAGTCACCACGTCGAACTGATTTGGAAGACGGAACCGGCGCATGTCTTCTCTGCTCCAGCGCACTCTCGCCCTGACGGCCGCTGCTTTCTTTCGCGCCAGGAGCAGCGCCTCTTTGCTGGCATCCACACCCGTGACTTTAATTCCCCGTCTCGCCATTCGGATGGCGAACGTTCCCGTCCCACATCCAAGGTCCAATAAGGCGCGAGGGGCGATGTGGTAGCGCTGAAACAACGCGTCGATTCTCGGCAAAAGAAGCTCGACAAACTCCGGTCCAAAGGAGCGCCAGTAATCATCAGCCACAGCGGCAAAATTGTCGTATCGCGATTTATCCGCGGCCACGAGTCTCCGCCTCATTTCCGATTAAGCGGGTTGACTTTCGACCGCTCCGCTCTGAGAGAATTCAAGTCGTAATAAGTCCCTCGCCATGAAACGCCGCCATTTCTTATTGTCGTGAAAGCCGAACGAAGCATGATGTAAATCATGATGACAGCCGCGGCCGGATGGGCCAGCGCGTAAAGCAGATTCATTCCGGTGCCGCGCGAGGCCATTGCGAACGATCCGAAGATGGCCACAATGGTTGCTGCCAGAAGCCAGAAAGCAAGGCCGGACGCAAAAAACAATCCGAGAAAAGGAAACATCGACACCAGCAATAACGCGAAGCTTCCGACAATTGTTCGGACAAGGCTAAAGTTGAAACCCGCGAAGCAATTCTTGGTGAGACCGTCAATGACTCCTCGCAGTCCTTCCTGCCACCGAATTTGAATCGCTCCCAGCCCGATGATGATGCGCATCCGCGCTCCGGAGCGTTTCATCAGCCAGCCGAGTCGCGCGTCATCCACCACTTCCATCGCCAGCCGGCGGTAAGTTCCCACTCGATCGTATGCCGCGCGTCGCACCAAATTGAAAGCGCCAATCGCAAAGTAGGCGCCGGACTTGGAATTGTTGACGCGCCACGGAGGATAGGCGAAAAATGAGGCCAGCGCGAAATACCCGATCACCGCGCGCTCCCAAAAGCCCCGCATGATTAAGCCGGGATACATTGTCAACAAATCGAGGCGCTGTGTTTCGGCATAACCAACGGCGCGTCGAAGCGTTTCCGGCGCGTAAATCACATCCGCGTCCGTAAACAGAAGCCACTCCGCATCACCGGCGAGGTTCGCTCCTTTCCAAAGGGCATGCGGCTTCCCAAGCCAACCACGGGGGAGAGCAGTGATCGTCTCAACGGAAAGGCGACGATATTCTCTTTGAAGTCTCTCAAGGATTATCGGTGTCTCATCCGTGGAGCGATCATTCACCACGATGACTCTGAAGTTCGGATAATCTTGATCACAAAGACTGCGCAGCGCCTTTTCGAGATAACGCTCCTCATTGCACGCCGGGACGATGACCGCCAGCGAGGGCCAGCGCGAAAGATTCCACCGGCCTTTGTCTTCCTTCATCAGTGATGGCAGATGATGCCCTCTCGCCAACCAGTCCAAGAGCAGGCCCCACCACAGCACGAACGGAATCACACAAACCAATAAAAGGACTGTATGCAGATGATTTTACTCCTTGCAGATCTCGGCGCGACAGACTTCTTCGATCAGATGCCACTGTAGAAATCTGTTCGCTTTCGCCGTGGATGATCTTCGAGGCGACTCCAATAGCTCCGGTCGATCAACTCGTGGACTCGCCGAATATTTTCGTCGGAGCTAATGGAAACGGCCACCCATCCGTGGCGCGCCAGCCGCGTGAAACCATGTGGATGCACGTACGCCAATCCCAAGGCCAACTCTGCCTCGCGAAGAGGTAGCTTCATTTCGATCAGGACGGTTCGCGGCCTCAAAGTCAGCGTGAAAAACAATTGCTCTTCGTAGCGGTACGCCAACCCACCCCACAGTTTCTTTTCACTCAGACCCGAGAGATCGCGAAAGTAATCCCGCAACGACTCGTGCAGGCGCGCCAGACGTTCGCGCCCGAATCGAGCCGATTCAGAGACCAAATTGGATTTGCGCTTCACCGCTTGCCTCATAGAGGCCGTGCTCGTCTTTTCTTTCGGGAGGCGCTGGTTTGGCTGCCCCGAAAATAAGCCTCTTGCGATGTATGGGTAGCCGGGATTTCCGCCTAGGTGGACTCTTTGGCGAATCCCGGACGTCCGGGATGCTTCAAAAAACAGAGCATCCCGGCTACCCATCATTTTCTTCATGCCCTTGAGTGGTCGCCGCGGCGATCATGCGAGACTGCGCCGAAAGCAGGGACAAAGACACTACCGTTCCAATGTCTCTTTCGCCCGCCAAGGCGGGCTTACCGTCCCCTTCCATCCAGTTCCCCACGTTCACACGTGGGGCTAAAGATCTATCGCCCTTTCG
The DNA here is from genome assembly GCA_964537865.1 of uncultured Acidobacteriota bacterium. Classification (GTDB taxonomy): domain Bacteria; phylum Acidobacteriota; class Terriglobia; order JAIQFV01; family JAIQFV01; genus CAZIDA01. The sequence continues at coordinate 20,900 of CAZIDA010000002.1, read as the reverse complement.
GGCTGACGTCATGTCAAGCCGGGAATACCGTCATGTACTTGAGCGCACCGATGGCCCATGAATGACTGCTCCCTATCGCTTATAAACCTTGCCATCCTTCATCACGAACGAAACTTTTTCCAGGAGCGAAATGTTGGAAAGAGGATTCCCCGGCACCGCGATGATATCCGCCAGTTTTCCCGGCTCGATGGAACCGATCTTATCGCCCATATCCAGCGCTCGCGCCGACACGGACGTGGCCGACTGAATCGCTTGCATCGGCGTCATTCCATATTTCACCATGAAGGGAAATTCCTTGGCCTCATTTTCGGTCCAGGGGAAACCGCCGGCATCCGTTCCAAAAACGATCGTCACTCCATCCTTCAAAGCTCTGCCGAACGTGTCGCGCGCGACGTTGATCATGGCCTCCCAAATCGGCGCTCCGGCCTGGGCGCGGCCTTTGGCCACGTACGATCCCACGAACAGCGTCGGGCAATAGAAAACATTCTGCCGCTTCAGTCGAGCCAGAGTTTCGTCGCTCATGTAATAACCGTGCTCGATGGAGTCCACGCCCGCCTCCAAAGCAATCGTCTCGCCCTGCGTGGCCATGGTGTGCGCGGCCACTTTGTGACGTTCGCGGTGCGCCTCATCCACGATCGCCTTCATCTCATCCAGCGTGAACGTCGGAATGGAAGAAAGCGTCTTGCCGTCGGGATTGAGATAGTAGCTCCGGTCGGCATAAACCTTTATCCAGTCGGCGCCGTATTTGATTTGCTCGCGCACGGCGAGACGGCAGTTCTCGGGCCCGTCGCAGGTTTGAACGCCCGTGGGGACTTTAACATTGGGAGCATATCCCAGAAGCGGATACGCGCCGGTCACGTCGAGCGCCCGCGTGGCGACGATCAGGCGAGGTCCGGGAATGATTCCGTTATTGATGGCGCGCTTCACATCGACGTCGGAATAGTAGGCGCCTTCCGTTTCCACATCGCGAAGCGTCGTGAAGCCGTCCAGGAGCGCTCGCCGCGCGTTCACCGTTGCCAAAATGGTTCGATACTGCGGCGAATCCTTCAGCAACTGGGCATCGTACTCTTCCGAGGTAATATCGCCGTTGAGCAAAAGATGCGTGTGCGCGTCGATCAGTCCCGGAAGAACGGTGGAGTTGGAAAGATCGATGACGTGAGCGCCCGCGGGAACCGGCGCGTTCACGCCCACCGCCGTAATCTTGTTTCCTTCGACCACGATGGTTACGTTTCGCTCTTCATGACCGTTCTTGACGTCGATGAATCTTCCCGCCTTGATGGCCACGATGTTGTTGCCAAACATCGCGACAGCAGCCAAGAAAAGCGCCACGCCAACCAATGCGACAATTCCCTTTCGCTTGATTCCCATACTCTTCCCTCCTTGGATTAATGAATTTACTCCAATGTCAGTCCAGCGATTTTCTTTAGGCGACCTCGAACTGCAGATACCGGCCCCATCGCACGGCTTCGTTCACCAGGATTTTGAGGAAACACCGGCCAATCGTTCACGTTGCCGAAGTAGCGGAAGAGGAATTCCTTGGTTTGATTCAAGGCGTCATCGAATTCAAGGTCAGGCAAATCCAGCGGATCACGCCGCGGGCGAGACCAAGATGGCGCCACCCCTCTCATAGGTTTCTTAGTAAGCACGCACAAACTCCTGGATGAACTTAATTGGGGCCATCGCGATTCCAAGATCAAGAACGCGCAGGAACAATGGATCGTACCGAGGATGCGACGGAACTATAAATCCTTTTGAGATTCGCGTCCAGCGAAGGCCTCATCCACCATTCCCTCTTCCACAAATTTCTTGAGTCTTTTCCGAGGCCACTGAATCAATGATTACGAACGACACACGGAGGCGAACTGCTTGGAGCCTCCCGTTTCTAATGTTCCACGAGGCCACGAGGTTTTCATGATTCAGTCAAGAGAAAAGTTTCGCATCCATCGGCGCTTCGCGACGCTTCGGGTGATGCTCGGAATCTCTGTGGGATTCTTCATCGGGAGTGGAATCGCTGTGCTGGGCCAGGCAACGCCGGCGCCCAGTCCCGTGCCCACGGCGCCGATTACATTGCGCCAAGCGGTCGAGTTGGCGCTTCAGAATAATCAAACACTGAAAGCCGCCCAAGATGGATTGACCGCCGCGGCGACGAAGGTGCCGCAGGCGATCGCGCATTATCTTCCGCAGGTAAACTTCGATGAAACTCTCACGCGCGGCAACAATCCGGTGTATGTGTTCGGCAGCTTGCTGACGCAACACCAGTTTGGAATGGACAATTTTGATATCACCCGTCTCAACTCGCCGAATCCTTTGGACAATTTTCAAGCACAGTTCTCGGTTCAGCAGGTTCTCTACGACGCCGGAAAGATTCGCGGTTATATCGGGCAAGCCAAGCTGGGAAAAGAAGTCGCCGCAAAAGATGTTGAGAAGACGCGGCAGGAGCTGATCGCGCGAGTCATCACAGCGTACACGCAGCATCTTTTGGCAAAGTCCGGAGAACAGGTGGCGGAAGCGGCCGTCAAAACGGCGGAAGCTGTCAAGGCGCGCACCGATTCCATGTATCAAGCCGGCATGATCGTTGAATCCGACAAGCTGGCGGCGCAGGTGTTTCTTGCGCGCATGCAGGAAATGCTGCTTCAAGCGCAGAATCGAGTCGCGCTGTCTCACGCCAACCTGAATTTTGAGCTGGGACTTCCCGTGAACAATCCCACCGAGATCAGCGGCGATTTGAAGGAAGTCCGTTATCCGGTGGAGCCTGACGCCGGTTTGTATCAACAAGCCATGCAGCTTCGTCCGGACTATCTTCAGACGATCTTGATGCAGGACATCGCCAAGAAGGGCGTTTCCATTGCGCGATCGGCATTCTTGCCGCAAGTGGGCCTATTCGGCTCGTGGGAAACGGACTCCCAAACTTTCACGGAACGCGGCGGAAACAATTGGGTGATCGGAGCGCGGCTGCATTTCAACATTTTCAGCGGCGGCGGCAACCGAGCGCAACTCGAGGAAGCCAAAGCCAACCTGGAACGATCCACCGCCATGAATCGTTACGTCTCTTCCGCCGTCAAATTACAAGTGCAGCAAGCAAACCAGAACTTGGAAACGTCCCGTCAGCGAATCGACGTGACGCACTCGGCGATTCAGCAGGCGGAGGAGACGCTTCGCATTGTTCAGAATCGGTACGGCGCGGGGCTGGCTACCATCACCGACTTGCTTCGCGCGCAGACCGATTTGACGCAGGCGCGAACCGCCTATTTGCAGGCGCTCTATGATCATCGTGTCGCCAAAGCCAATCTCGAACTGGCGACGGGCACTTTAAGCGAACACTCGGATGTCTTGAATCAGTAAGCGTATGGGCTTTCACAAAGCGGCCTGGGGCCGCCCGCCACGGCGGGCCGCGGCGGACTCATGGTTACATCAATGCGACCTGAAAATTTTGTCAGAGAAAGAAGATTTTCGAAGCTTGCTAAGCAAATCACGGAGTTCTCCAATGTCAAAACGACACAAACAAGCGTTTCTCGGTTCATTCCTTCTCCTTCTGGCGCTGGCGCTTTCCGCGTGCGGTGGCGCCATTGAACCGGGCGAGTCCAAGGTCGATCATCCCGTTGTCTCCGGAGTGGGCGTGCAGACGGTCCAAGCGCAGACCGTGCCCGATTATTCGGAAAACGTCGGGACCGTTCGTTCCGTCAACACCAGCATCATCTCCACCAAAGTCATGGGCGCGGTTCGCGAAATCAGAGTGAAGGAAGGCGACCGCGTGAGGGCCGGGCAGTTGCTGATGACGCTGGATGACCGCGACGTCAACGCGCAGCTTTCGAAAGCGCTGGCCGGACGCGAGGAAGTCCAGCAGGCGCTGGCGGAAGTGAATCAGGCGATCCGCGCCGCTGATGCCAATCGCCAATTCGCCGACGCCACCTTTGCCCGGTACAAGGATCTCTACGACAAGAAGTCCGTGAGCCGGCAGGAATTTGATGAGGTGGAAGCCAAACGAAAAGGCGCCGACGCCATGTATGAATCGGCGCTGGCGAAGAAACAGCAAGTCATCGCCAAGACGCAGCAAGTGAGCGCCGACATCGCCGTCGCCAGAACCTTTGTCAGCTACACGCGCATCACGGCGCCGCAGAGCGGGGTGGTCACTCAGAAGATGGTGGACGTAGGCACCATGGCCGCTCCGGGAATGCCGCTGATCGTCGTCGAAGACACTTCTCAATACCGATTGGAAGCCAGCGTGGGCGAGGACGTTGCCGGCCACGTGCATATCGGCGACCCGGTTCTCGTCAACATCGCGACCTTGGGCTCAAATCCAATTCAAGCGAAGGTGTCCGAAATTGTCCCCGCGGCCGATCCGCAATCAAGAACTTCCACCATCAAAATCGATCTCCCGCCGAATCCGATGCTGAAGTCCGGGCTTTACGGCACCGCGGAGATACTTCGCGGCAGCAAGAGCGGCATTTTTCTTCCGTCCACCGCCGTTCGTCAGCGCGGAGAGCTGGATTACGTCATGGTGGTAAACGCAGAAGGCATCGCGCAGATGCGACTTGTAAAGACCGCCCCCGCCGCGAATGGGCAGTCGGAAATTTTGACCGGGCTGAACCCCGGAGAGCGCATGGTGGTGAGCGGCGTCGACCGCGTGGTAGACGGCGATCGAATTCAATAAGGTCGTCTCCCCGCCGGATGAAAGCAAGCGAATAGGAATCCTATGACAAGCGGAAAAATCGGACTGGCTGGAAAAATTGCGCATCTCTTTATTGATTCCAAACTGACTCCCCTCCTGATTTTGGGTTCGTTGCTGCTGGGCGTGGGCGCGGTGATGTTGACTCCGCGCGAGGAAGAACCTCAAATCCGCGTGCCCATGTTCGACGTGTTTCTGGCCATGCCGGGCGCTTCAGCGCAGGAAGTGGAACAGCGGCTGGCTTCTCCGTTCGAAAAAAAGATCTGGGACATCAAGGGCGTCGAATACGTTTACTCCACGTCGTCCCCCGGATACGCTCTGATCATCGTTCGCTATCTGGTCGGACAGGATCCCGAACAAAGTCTCGTGAAACTGTACGACAAGATCAACGGCAATCTCGATCTGCTTCCGCCCGGGGCTATGCCGCCCCTCGTCAAGATGCGCTCGATTGACGATGTGCCCATCCTTGCGCTGACGCTGTGGAGCAATCGCTACGATCACTATCAACTGCGCCGAGTCGCCGACGAACTGGACAATCAAATCAAAAGCATTCCCGACGTTTCGAACGTCCAGGTCATCGGAGGACAGCGGCGACAAGTTCGAGTGCTGCTCGACCCGCAGAAGATGGCGGCCTTCAACGTCTCCCCGCTTTTGATTTACCAGATGACGCAGCAGGCGAACGCCAGTCTGCCATCAGGGAGTTTGGCGACCAACAACCAGGAGCTGTTGTTGGAGACGGGAGAGTTTCTGCAAAGCGCCGATGACGTTCGCCGCGTCGTCGTTGGAACGTTCAATGGCCGGCCGGTTTATCTGGGCGACGTGGCGACGGTTCGCGACGGCCCGGAAGAACCGAAAAATTACGTCTTCTTCGGCGTGGGCCCCGCGGCGAAATACAAGAAGATTGCGGCGCCCACCGGCGCCGGATACGAATTCCCGGCCATCACGCTGGCGATTTCAAAGCGCAAAGGTTCGAACGCCACGGAGATCACCAACACCGTTCTCACCAAGGTCAACGACCTCAAGGGCCGGTTGATTCCCGACGATGTCAAAGTCACCGTCACGCGCAACTACGGCGAAACGGCTCAAGAAAAATCCAATGAACTGCTGGAGCATTTGCTCATCGCCACGCTCTCGGTCATCATCCTGATCGCCCTGGCGCTCGGAAGAAAAGAGTCGCTGGTGGTCGCGGTGGCGGTGCCGGTCACGCTCGCTCTGACGCTGTTCATTTACTACATGCTCGGTTACACGCTCAACCGAGTCACGCTCTTCGCTCTCATCTTTTCAATCGGCATTTTGGTGGACGACGCCATCGTCGTCGTCGAGAACATTCACCGGCATTTTCAGTCGTCGACGCTGCCTCCGCTGCAGGCCGCCGTGGCTGCCGTTGACGAAGTGGGAAATCCCACGATTCTGGCGACCTTCACCGTGATCGCGGCAATTCTTCCCATGGCCTTTGTTTCCGGACTCATGGGGCCTTACATGCGCCCGATTCCCATCGGCGGATCGATGGCCATGTTCTTTTCCTTGCTGGTCGCGTTCATTGTCTCTCCGTGGCTGGCCTATCGAGTGCTTCGATCTAAGATTGGGCACGGGGCGCATGAGTACTCGCTCGAAAAAACCAAAACCTATCAAGTCTACCGCCGGGTCATGAATCCCTTGATCGAGAGCCGCAAGAAATCGCTCTTCTTCGTCGGCGGAGTCGTTGTGCTGTTGCTCGTCTCGATGTCGTTGGTCTATTTCAAATTTGTCGTCGTGAAGATGCTGCCGTTCGACAACAAGAGCGAGTTTCAAGTGATCATCGACATGCCGAAAGGAACAACGCTGGAGCAAACGGCGCGCGTCACCAAAGACATTGCCAGCTACCTGCGTACGGTTCCGGAGGTGACGGACTTTGAAAGTTACGTGGGCACGGCGTCGCCTTACAACTTCAACGGATTGGTGCGCCATTACTTTTTGCGGCGCGGCCCCGATGTGGCCGACATCCAAGTCAACCTGGTGAGCAAGTCAAAGCGCAGCGAACAGAGCCACGACATCGCCAAGCGCGTGCGCCCGCCCATCGACGCTATCGCCAACAAATACGGGGCGCGCGTCAAGATCGCCGAAATCCCGCCCGGACCTCCGGTGCTGGAGACGTTAGTCGCCGAAGTCTACGGCCCGGACTATCAACAGCAAATCGAAGTGGCCCGAAAGATCAAAGCGATCTTCGCCGGCACCCCGGGCGTGGTCGACGTGGATTGGTACATGGAGCACGATCAGCCCAAGATCCGCTTGATCGTGAACAAAGAGAAAGCGGCGCTGAACGGCATCTCCACCCAGCAAATCGCGCAGACCCTTCATGCCGCCGTGGACGGGATGAGCGTGGGGTTGAGCCATCTGCCGAAAGAAGTGGAACCGGTGGACGTCTCGCTGCAACTTCCGCTCGCCGACCGATCCAGCCTTCAGGATATTCTGAACCTGTACATTCAGTCGCCGAGCGGTCGACAAGTTCCGCTGTCGGAGTTGGTGACCGTCCAGAAAACCATCGCCGACAAAAGCATCTATCACAAGAATTTGCAGCGGGTCGTTTACGTGACGGGAGACGTCGCCGGCGGTCAAGAGAGTCCCATTTACGCCATCCTCAAAATGAAAGGACCCATCAGCAAAATTCATCTTCCCGCCGGCTACTCCGTGCAACAGTTGTGGACGCATCAACCGTTCCTCACGGAACACGTGGTCATGAAGTGGGACGGCGAATGGCAGATCACTTACGAAGTGTTTCGAGATCTCGGCCTCGCATTTGCCGCCGTCTTGGTTTTGATTTATGTGCTCGTGGTGGCGTGGTTCGAATCTTTCATGATCCCGCTGGTGATCATGGCCCCCATTCCGCTGACGCTCATTGGAATTCTACCCGCGCATGGAATCGGCGGCGCGTTCTTTACCGCCACTTCCATGATCGGCTTTATTGCGCTGGCCGGAATCATCGTTCGCAATTCCATTCTGCTCGTGGACTTCATTCAGATCCGCCTGGCCGATGGAAAAGAGTTGAAGGACGCCGTGATTGAAGCCGGCGCGGTGCGGTTCCGGCCCATTGCTTTGACGGCGGCCGCTGTGATCGTGGGCGGCTTCGTCATCATCCTCGATCCGATCTTCCAAGGCCTGGCCATTGCGCTGATGTCGGGAGCGTTTGTCTCAACCGCCTTGACCATGATTGCGATTCCGCTCGGTTATTACTGGATGGAGAAATGGAACGCTTCAAGAAAGAAGCTGTCCTGAGATGCGGGGGAAGCGATGGAACAACAACTGACTATCCTGTGCAGTGAAGACCTGGTGGACACGGTGACTCGCACGCTCAACAACATCTTGGACCAAGGCTACGTCCACTTGCCTCACGCTTACGGCGTGAAACCCAAGGAGCACATCGCGGTCGATACGGCGCTCACCTTTCCGGCGAGTCTTTTCCTCGTCACCTCCTCCGTGGAGAATGTTGGAAAGATTACCGCGGCGCTGCAGCAGTACGCCAATCAGTGCCGGGTGAAACCGTGCTTGAAATTGGTGGTCTCTGAAATTCTTTTCGCCGCTTGAGGCCAGAAAACTTCTTTGCCCGCGAGAGGGAGGATCATTTATGGATATGAAATTGATCTTGGTCTTGTGTAAGGACGTGTGCGTCAATCAAGCACGAACCGCCATCAAAGAGTTTGACGCCCAAGTCGATATCGAATTGAACAACGTCGTTGAAACACTCTCCACCAAGGTGCATCCGGTCGAGGAATGGCCCGGCTATGCGACTCTCTTGATGACCATCGCATCCGCTGAGACCGCGGAGAATATTTCCGCGCGTCTCCGTCAATTTCGGGCTCAAATGCACCCGTCCGTTCAGGAGGCCATGAAGATCCTGGTCCTGAACATTGAAAAGGAAATTTAGCGCCGTGGAAACCAAAAAGACATTCAAGGTGTTTCAGTTCCACACTCAATTGAAGTGGACCGGTGAGCGACGCGGAGAAATGACCGCTGCCGGCAAGTCCCCATTCGAAATTGCTCCGCCGCCGGAATTCAAGGGCCCTGAGGGCGTGTGGACTCCGGAGAATTTGTTTGTGGCGGCAATCGAAAGCTGCACCATGACGACTTTTCTCGCCTATGCCGAGCGCCGCAAGCTGCCGATCATAGGTTATGAAAGCGCGGCCACCGGAACTTTGGAGAATGTCGATGGCAAGTTCCAGTTCACCAAAGTCGAACTGAGACCGAGGATCACGGTGAACTCTCATTCGGACGTGCCGCTGGCGCGTGAGATTATCGAGTCCGCGGAAAGGAATTGCCTGATCTCTAATTCCATCAAGTCGGAAGTACAGTTACAACCTGAAATCGTGGCGCTTCAAACACCGGCGCTGGAAGCGCAGGAGTCGTAAGTCGAAATGCCTTCAACGCATCTTCATCCTTTCAAACCGCCAACGCAGCGATGCTATCGTCTGCTCCGGCTCATGAATCGATATCTGGATAAAGATGTGCCGGCGGCCGTGCGCGCTGAAGTGGAGTCTCATGTGCGGCGCTGCAAGACCTGCCGATGCGTGAAGGACACTCTAAAGAAAACCATCGCACTCTATCGGAGCTTGCCGGAAATCGTGCTGCCGCGCACGACTCGACACCACCTGGATCGTCTTCTGGAAAGAAAGGCCGGCATCGGGAAGATGTGACCTGAAGAAATCAGGCCGTTGAGAGCCGTGTTCCAAATTGGCTTGGCAACCAGCCACGATCCATGGGGGCACTCAGAAAACGACAATTTCTTGCATGCCGGAGCGGCCACTCAACGCAGAGGCGCTGAGGACGCAGAGATAACGCAGAGAATCCTCCAGCTAATCTTGCGGCAGAGTTTCCTGGTGGAGGTCGTATCCACACATCAGCACGGCAGCACACCGAACGCCTGGGGAATTCAAGAGGAGCATGAGCAAAGCCGTTATTCCGCGGCTTCCCTCATGATCGAAAAAATTTCCTTTTCCACTTCCTCGGCCACCGGCTTCAACTCCGGCGCGTTAAAGAGCTCCAACATCATGGTCGGCTTCATGGTCACCAGCTTCACCTTCTCCCCTTCTTGATACACGGAGATCCGGCACGGCAACGCGGTCGACACATCCATCTTCGACGACAGGACCTTTTTCGCTTGATGGGGATTGCAGACTTCGAAGATGACGCATTCACGATCGAAATCAATGCCCTTCTTCGCCATCGTTTCTTTCAGATCGTGGGTCGACATCACCCCGAACTTGTGTTTCTGAACCGTCGGCTCCATGGCCGCGCATACTTCCCGAAATGACTTCTTCGATTCCACCACGAACAACATCGTTGACTCCTCTCTTTCACGATCGGCGCCATGAATACGCCCCGTCGCAAGCTCCATCTATCTGACAGCCGCCGCCGGCCTGACACCCAACTTCAAAAGAATTTTCTCCATCAAGCACCAATGCGTGAAGGCCGACTGAACCAGATTGAGGCCCACAAAAGCGGTGAACCAATACCAATTGGGATTGACGAATCTTCCGAGAATTAAACTGATCAACACAAACGAACCTGCGATGGCCCGAATCCAATTTTCCAGAACCATGACTTTGCTCCCTTCATGGAATGCGCACACCATGGCGCTTTATTGGCTCTCTTGAAAATAGATTCAACGGCGCCACCAGAGACTCAAAGTTTTTCGTCAAAGCGCCGTATCACGACGAAGGCTGCTTGGCTTTCCAGCGACTCTTCAACGCTCGATGCAGGCGGCTTTGGACCTTCGAGGGAAGCGGAAAGGGCTCGGAGCCTCGATAGAATTCGATGGTCTGTTTGGTCGTGTCAAAGACAACACGGCAGCGCCGGCAACCGCGCAGATGTTTCTCCAGCTCCTCGCACAACTCCCGCTCAAGCTCGCCGTCGATGTACCTCGACATGCGACGGAGCAACGCTTTGCATTTTGCCGGATTCGTTTTTCTTGCCATAAAAAGTATTCAGCTTCTCTCGAAGTTCAAGCCGCGCCCGCATCAGGCGGGACTTGACGGCGAACACGGAAAGGTTCAGCATGCGCGCCACTTCGGCGTTTGAAAACTCCTCCACGTCGCGCAGCCAAAACACAGTCCGATAAATCGGCGGCAGTTGCCGTATCACCCGGCGGAGAATTCGTTCCTTCTCCCGCTGAGAATATTTTCGCTCCGGATTGTCGTCCCAGTTTACCACGACCCGCGGATGAAAATCCTGGTGGTTCTCCTCCAATGCATCCAAGGAAACGGCGTTGGAGTGAGGACTCTTGCGAAAGCGGATCAAGGCGGCGTTGACCGCGATCCGCATCACCCACGTGTAAAAGCTCGATTCTTCCCGGAAGCGCTGGAGATTCTCGAAAGCCTTGAGGAAAGTTTCCTGCAGGATGTCCTCGGCATCGGCCCGGTTCCCCGACAATCGGTAAGCGACGTTGTAGATCTTTTGCTCGTAGCGATGGACGAGGGCTTCGAAGGCGTCGAACTTCCCGGCTTTGGCCCGGCGGACCAGTTCGTTTTCAGCAACTGCGACGATCGGCATGAGTCTCAACAAGAATCGGAATTCCCAGCGATGGTTTTACGGCGTTGCGTCGGCCAGAAAAACTTCCCGGCTCGCGCCTCAGTATATCCCATTTTTCGGAGTCCCGGTATTTGGAGCAAAATTTTGGTAGTGACTCAAATTGAAGCTGGCACGCGCATCTTGCGCGTGGACCACGGGCCGGAGGCCCGTGCCACCCTTGAAAATGCGTCACTACCAAAATTTTTGAGTCGGAATTTTGTTTATCGAATCCATATCCATGTGGTACAGATAGAGCGGCGCATCAAGCTGACGCCGCGGAGCCAATCATGAAAACAGAAGCCGTCGTGAAATGGATGGACGGGGAACAATTCGTGGGAACGCCCAGCAGCGGGCATGGAATCGTGATCGACGCCGACCGCAATCGGAATTCCGGCGCGGCCCCTATGGAGCTGCTGCTGTTGGGAATGGGCGGATGCACCGCCACCGATGTCATCAGCATTCTTCGCAAGAAGCGAGAGAACGTGACGTCGCTCGAGGTTCATTTGCAAGGGGAGCGCGCGCCCACGCCGCCGACCGTTTACAACGAGATTCACGTGCATTACGTCGTTCGCGGGGTCGATGTCAAAGAGAAATCGGTGCAGGATGCCATTCATTTGTCGGAGACCAAGTACTGCGGCGCGGCGGCCATGCTCGGCAAAACGGCGCGCATCACCATTGACTATGAAATTCAACCGGCGACGCCGGCGAATGCGCCTGTCGGCGCGTAAAGTGGTTCTTCCGGCTTTCTGAGGAGACGACATCATCATGCCCCTTTACGAGTACGAATGCCGGCAATGCGGACACCGATTCGAGAAGCTCGTCTTCTCTTCGAAATCTTCGTCCATCAAATGTCCGAAATGTCAAAGCGCCAAGACGGAGATGTTGTTTTCAGCGTTCAGCTCTCGTGGAGAGAAACAATCAGCAAGCTCGGATTCTTCATCCGCATGCGGCAGTTCACGATTCACTTGAGCGAGATGAGTCGGCAGTTTGCCGGCCCGCAATCAGAACGGGAGAGATATCGGATTAGACAGCGAGGAAAAGGCATGAACGAATGGTGGTTTCTAATCTTGATCGCCGCATGGCTTTTGCTTCAGACGGTGATTTTGCCGAAGCTCGGTGTCCCCACCTGAGCCACTCAAGGCTGCCGGACCGGGTCTCGGTCCAAGAACGAAGGTTCACAAAAAGATCCATCACCGTTGAAGTCACAAGGCGGCCAGGGGCCGCAGCCAAATGAGGCTCATGCACCGGCCAGGTGGCCCGAAAATTCTCGCTAAGAAAACAAGATTTTGCAGACTTGCCGTACAAGGAGAAATCAATGAGTCAGAATGAAATGCTTCACCTCACCTATGAGAATTTTGAGCAGGAGGCGCTAAAATCGGAGCTGCCCGTCCTGGTGGATTTTTGGGCGCCATGGTGCGGACCCTGCCGCATGGTAGCGCCGGCACTGGAACAATTATCCAAAGAAATGTCCGGCCAACTAAAGATCGCAAAGTTGAACACCGATGAGTTTCCGGAGATTGCGCAGCAGTTTCGGATTGTCAGCATTCCCACCATGATCTTGTTTGACAAAGGCAAGATTCTGGACATGGCCATTGGAGCGCTGCCCAAGCCGGAGATCAAACGTTTCATTGACACCGCCTTGAAAGCGAAGGAACTGCAGAAAGTCTAAGCGGTCCTCCTTTTGGTTGTTTGGGGCTTGATGGAAGTAAGCCATCAAGCCCCAAAGTTTTTTCTCTCATTTCCCGCCGATTTCCCTTAAGATGCGGGTGCAATTCGAAGTTGGCACTCCCCCGAAAGTGAGGCTTCCATGAAACTCAATGACCAAGTCGCGCTGATCACCGGAGGCGGCCAAGGGATCGGACGCGCCATTGCCCTCGCCTTTGCCCGCGAGGGCGCGTCGATTTCTTTGTGCGGACGCACTGAAGCGACTTTGGAGAAGGCGGCAGAAGAACTCAAGGCGCTCAAGGTTCTGACGATGACGACCGTTTGCGACGTGGCGCAGGAAGAGCAGGTCGTTCAACTGATCGATTCAACCGCCGAGAAACTGGGGGCTCCTACTGTTTTGGTGAACAATGCCGGGATCGCCGGCCCAACGACGCCCATCGCGGAATTGCGCCTTCGCGACTGGAACGAGACTCTCGCGGTCAATTTAACCGGCCCTTTCCTTTGTTCCCGCGCCGTTTTGAAGTACATGATTCCCCGCCGACGCGGGAAGATCATCCATATTGCTTCCATCGCCGGTCAGAGGGCCTACAAACTGCGATCTCCTTACGCTGTTTCAAAATGGGGGCTGCTTGGTTTGAGCCGAACCCTCGCCGCGGAGCTCGGCGAATTCAACATTCAAGTCAACGCTATTTGCCCGGGACCAGTACGGGGAGAGCGCATGGACGCCGTCATCGAACAACGCGCAGCTCAACTCGGCAAGAGGATTGAGGAAGTCGCTGCTGAATTCTCTGCGTCGATGGCCCTGAAAAAATTCGTCGAGCCGGAACACATCGCCGATCAAGCGGTCTTGTTGGCCTCATCGGCAGGCGACTCAATCACCGGACAAGTCTTCACGATCGACTGTGGATTTGCGCTTTAGCGCGAAAAGGTTCTCGCGGGAATTGTCTGGCGCTGACAAAGAAACGGCCGCTTGAAGAAGATTTCGAGCGGCCGTTGGCGCATTGGACGGATGGACCTCGGTTCAAAGCCGTCGCCCCTATCGCCTTCGAAGATTCCTATGTCAATCCTTTCACGGCGGCCAGGGCTTTGTCGTAATTGGGATGTTCCGTCACTTCCGGAACGTATTCCACGTATCGGACCCGGTCTTTGTCATCGACCACGAAGATGGCGCGGCTGTCGATATGAAGTTCTTTGATCAGCGTCCCGTAAGCCTGGGAAAACGACCGATCATAATAATCCGAAACCACCTTGATCTTGTCGATGCCCGCGGCCCCGCACCACCGCTTCTGAGCAAAGGGAAGATCCATGCTGACGGTAATAATCTCCACTTTGTCGCCTAGCCTCGCCGCTTCTTCATTAAAGCGGCGCGTCTGCGCGTCACAAACCGTAGTATCCAGAGACGGAACGACGCTGAAGAGCCGCACTTTCCCTTTTGTGTCGCCGAGTGTGAACGGTTTCAATTCTTGAGTGCGAGTTGAAAAATCCGGCGCCGCGTCACCCGGCTTCAACTGCGGTCCGATCAACGTCAGCGGACTGCCTTTCATCTTGGTCGCATTCGGTCTTTCATTAGCCATTGAATTCCTCCTCGTGCTGATTGTTCATGAACTGCATGAGACACACATTCCTGCGCCGAAAATAAACTCGACTTCCTCATGCAATTGTCGCTCGTTGAGATGCCGCCATTGTACCTGTTTCCCCGGAATTTGCAAAGCTCAGCAGAGAGCGACCGAGCCCCGGTGCGGCGGCCCGCTATTCGTTCAATTCGAAAAACGCGTCCAGAGATTGCATCAACTGTGATCGGCATTGCTCCACGGTTCCTTCCAGCAGATGCAACGTGATCGTGGTGGTCTTCCCATCTTTGGTTATGACATACGCCTCAGGGACCTCGTCCAGATCTTCGGCATTGAACAACCGAATCCCGTACACCAACGCTTTCTTCTTCATATTCCACTCCGTTCGGATTGTGCGGCTCAGAATCTATTGGCGCGTTTCGGAGCAAACCATTCGCGGCGCTGAACAGCGAATGAACCGCTCCGCTTGATTCATCCCCGCCTGACTGGCGAATCCATCTTCACCCGCAAACTCCCGGTATTGTGCCTGAGCTGGACGGAAAAAGAAATGGAACTCGCCGAATCTGTCGGTGTCTACAAGATCAGAACAACCCAATTGGAGCGAGCGCTCACGAACCAGCAATCCAAACGAGAAAAGGAGTGACGCTCATGATTTCCATTCGATTCGATCAAAAAGAGATTGACGGAACCGACCGCAAGCCGCTGTCGACCCTGATCTCCATTGGAATTCACACTGCGTTTATCGCCATGTTGATGCTGGTCCCAATGGTGTTCACCGATGTTTTGCCGCTGGCGCAGATTCGCGATTCAATTCTGAGCGCCCCAGGACTCCCGCCCGCCGCGCCTCCTCACGACGCGCGAATGGTAAAGATCGTCAGCGTCGAGCGGCGCGTTTCCGCCTTTAAGAATGGAAGGCTGCAGGCGCCCATGGTGATTCCCGCGCAAGTTCCGACCATTGTCGATTCGGGGCCGCCTCCAACTCCAGAAGCCGGTTTGAACGAGGGCGTGCCTTTCGGACTCGACGACGGGTCTCAGCGCAGCTTGCCATGGAACGCGATTGCGCCGAAGACGCAACCGCCGTCGCCCAGCGTGAAGCCTGCGAGCGGAAGACCAACGCGAATTCGGATGGTCAGCACGTTATCGCAAGCGAATTTGATTTACGCTCCGAGCCCGATCTACCCGCCTCTCGCAAAAACCGCCAGGCTCCAAGGAACCGTGGTTCTTGAAGCGATCATTTCCAAAGACGGCAGAATCTCCAGCCTGAATGTGATCAGCGGCCATCCGCTGCTTATCCGCGCGGCCATCGACGCAGTCAAACAATGGCGTTATCGGCCCACTCTGTTGAACGGCGAACCGGTCGAAGTGGAGACAACCATCACCGTCAACTTCAGGCTGCGCGGAGACTAGAATCCGGCTGTCGGAGCACGGGTGAATTCATCTGATGGACGCCCAGCAAGATTTTTCTTGACATATGGCGAACAAAAGGGGAATATGGGCCAACTCTACGAGGTCGACCAAACTACTTTTGACGAACCCCGCCGAAAGGCGGGGTTGACTTTTTGGGAAGGTGCTTGGAATGTCCCACAGATCAATTCATTCAGTCCAAACGTCGGGGAACGAAACGTTCGTATCGCCCCTCGGTCTCAAGGGTATTGCCAAGCTTGCTGCCGAGAGCCACCTCTCAAACGCGAAGAATGATGTCCTTTATTTCTCGCTGAATGCGAAAACAATTCTCAACCGATGCTCCAATCCCTCCATGCCGTTCCAGTGGACCATCAATCCCTATCGTGGTTGCGAGTTCGGATGCAAATACTGCTATGCCCGTTACACGCACGAGTTCATGGAACTCCGCGATCCCGACGACTTCGAAAGAAAGATTTACGCCAAAGCACGAGCCGGGGAGATCATACGGCGGGAGCTGGCAGTAGAAAAACTATCAGGCGCTGAGGTGGCGATCGGAACAGCCACCGATCCGTACCAACCTGCCGAGCGCCAATTCAAAATCACGCGCAGCATTCTCGAATCGATCTCAAGGCTGCGTGGCATTCGGTGCTCGATTACCACCAAATCTGATCTGGTTCTGCGCGACCTCGACCTGCTGCAAGCCATCGCGCGCCACAACGTCATCCGCGTGAATTTCTCGATCACCACGACGCAGGCGCGCTTGGCGAGAATCTTGGAACCGCGCGCGCCCCGCCCAGACATCCGATTCCGAGCGATTCGCCGGCTCGTCGACAACCGAATTTCAGCGGGCGTCTTTCTGATGCCCTTGTTGCCGGGAATCACGACCCCGGTGAAAAACATCGAAGCGGTCGTGAAGTCCGCCATCGCAGCGCGAGCCCGGTACCTGGCCGCTGGAGTGGTCTTCCTCATGCCCTCAGCGCAAGTTCACTTCTTCCCTCTCTTGAAAGAAAATTTTCCGAGTCTGGCGCAGCGATACCGCGAGGTGTTTCGCAAGTCGGCTTATCTGCCCGCCGAATACAAGAATCGTGTCCTCGAAAATGTTCGACAGCTCAGACAAAAGCATGGGATGCCGGCGCTTTCGGAAATCGCCGAGGATCAAAAGAATTCTTATGAAGAAATCGCTTGCCAACTTGAGTTGGGGTTTGATGAAGGTTTGAAGCCCATGAAAGAACCAGCGCACGGCGAGCGCTCGCAGCTTCTCACGAAGACTCTTTAAACAATTTGCGGTACTGATCGAAAGGAAGTGGACCGACGGCGCTCAACTTTAGGTTCTCTTCAACATGAGCCAGTTGTGACATGCCCACCAGGGCGACGCCGATCCCCGGGGTCGAGCGCGTGAACTGAAGCGCACATTGCGCGTCGGTCTCCAAACCGGCCGAGAGTCCGTTCTTGATTGGCGCCGGCAGATTCTTGGCGAGCTGAGCCTGCAGGAGTGACGCGCTCGCCATCACCGTAATGCCGAGATCGTCCGCAAGTTTCAGAAATGAAGTCTGCCCGCTTGGGGACCGCTGATTCCAAAATCCGAAGGCCTCCGGCATGGCCAGATTGAAGGGCAACTGCACGCATTTGAAATGATGGTTGTCGCCGGCGACCGTTCTCGCCAAATCGACCATGTCGGTCAGCGAGAGATAGTCTGAAGCCGACGAAGCGACGCGATAACCATTCCATGTCGCCGTCCCATACATCCGGATTTTGCCTGCGTCGACGTTGCGCTCCAACAACTCAAAAAGGTTCAGGAGTCGCTTGAAGACTTCCTGTCGAGGCACTTCTCCAAATTGGGTTTCCGGATTGTGAACGTAGTAGATGTCGACGCAATCGAGCCCCAGGTTTTTCAAGGATTGCTCGAGTTGATTCTGAATGTATCGCGGCTTCAGCGAATGACATCCGCCCACCAGATCTTCAGGAAGGAGAATCCCGGCCTTCAGAAAATTATCGTTGAAGTATGCCTCCATCTCCTCCGAGCTTTGGGGTTGATGTCCGTCGAACGGAAGGAAGCCGCCCTTCGTCGCAATGACTAATTCATCCCGGCTCGCTTGTCCGGAAGAGAAGAGTTGCTGAAGGGCCTCGCCGACGGAACGCTCGCTTCGTTGAAAGCGATAATTGATCGCCGTGTCGATAACATTGACGCCTAATTGAACGGAGCGAAGAATCGCATCGGCATAGGCCCGGTCAGTAGCTTCGTCATCGGCGCCGAGATAAGTTCCAATGCCGAGGGACGACATCCAGAGATTTTGCCGGCGCCGGTAATGGCCTTCGGCGCTTCGATCCTGGTGTCGATCTCTGAAGCGGGCGGTCCCTTCCGATGTGGCTGAATGTGTAGCCGGCAATAGAATCTCCCTCAGAAATTCAACGGGTCAAGGCCGGCGCGTTACGCGCCGAGAATGTGGTAACCACCGTCCACATAAACGACCGTTCCGGTGATTCCGCGGCTCAGATGGCTGACCAAGAAGAGGCCGGTATCGCCCACTTCGGCGGCTTCGGTGTTTTTCCGTAGCGGCGCGTGCTCCCGGTGAAAGTCGAGAATTTTCGAAAAGCCGCCGATGCCCATGGCTGCCAGCGTTTTGATCGGCCCGGCGGAAATGGCGTTGACCCGCACTCCATAGGGCCCCAGGTCCGCCGCCAAATATCGAACCGTCGCTTCCAGCGCGGCCTTCGATACGCCCATGATGTTGTAATGCGGAATCACTCTTTGACTGCCCAGGTATGTCATCGTCACGATGGAGCCGCCGTTCTTCTTCATCAGCGGCAGCGCGTACTTGGAAAGCGCAATCAGCGAATAGGCGCTCACCTGCTGCGCAATTCGCCAGCCCTCGCGCGAAGTGTCGACAAAGTGCCCCTCCAAATCTTCTTTCAAAGCAAAGGCTACGGAGTGGACCAAAAAATCGAGCGTTCCAAATTTGCCTTCCAAGGTCTCGAAGACGTGGCGGATTTGCGGATCGTGCAAGACATCGCACGAGAGAACGTAAGGCAGATCCTCCAGAGTCTCCGCCAGCTCCTTGACCCATTCCTCCAACCGCTCACCTTGATAAGTCAGCGCCAACTGGGCCCCGGCGTTGGCGCACGCTTGGGCGATGGCCCAGGCAATCGAGCGCTTGTTCGCAACTCCAACAACAAGACCCTTCTTCCCTTCCAATAGCTTTTCCATCTGCGATCAGCTCCATGAATTGGATCTCGTTTCTCACAGGCACAACTTCGCTTCAACAGAACTCTGTCAAAGCAAGAAGTACTCTTCCAGGCTATACGGCCTCCTTCGGTCTGAGGTTGTTAGCTTGAGAATGCTGGGCATTATAGCAGAAGGTTTTTCGATGGCCTCGAAATTTATTGAGTCAGGTCTTCACCCCGCTCGTTCGCCGCTTTCTCGGGCAAAATGCCGCAGGAATTCTTGGTCCGTGGAAGGAGGGCGTGACGAAAACGGAATTATCAGGTTAGAATTCAGCCATGAATATCGCCGAACGAATCATCGTGGCTCTTGACGTCGATTCCCGAGAGCGCGCGCTTCAGGTTGTGCCACAACTCACTCCCGTCATCCGGTATTTCAAAATTGGAAGCCAACTTTTCACCGCTCATGGACCGGAGCTGGTTCGCGAGGTGACGAAGACGGGCGCTCGGGTTTTTCTCGACCTCAAGTTTCACGACATTCCTCAAACGGTCGCCAATGCCGTGGTGGAAGCCGGCCGCCTGGGAGTGAGCCTCATCAATGTTCATGCACTCGGCGGCATGGCCATGATGCAAGCTGCTGTGCGCGCGCTTGCGAACTGCTTCCCTTCCGAGAAACGGCCCCGGCTTATCGCGGTTACCATTCTCACCAGCATCGGCGAAGTGGACTCGCGCGAAATCGGATTTCCGCTGCCGATCAGCGATCAAACCGTTCGGCTGGCGTTGATGGCTCAGCGCGCGGGGTTGGACGGGGTTGTCGCTTCTCCATTGGAAATTTCTGAGATTCGAAATTCCTGCGGCAAAGATTTCTTGATTGTGACCCCGGGCATTCGACCGCCCCAGTCCGACGTGGACGATCAAGTCCGCATTGCCACTCCCCGGCGAGCTCTCGATGACGGCGCCGACTTTCTCGTCATCGGCCGGCCCATCCTCGATGCTGCCGACCCACTTCGCGCCGCGCAGGAGATTATCGAATCGGTCGATAGAAGATAAAGCTCAAAGCTCCCGTTCATCGCTGAAGAGAAGATTTTCAAGTTGCCGTTCCTCTGCTATCATGCCGTTTTGTTTCCCTCGTTTTCGATTAGATCGACTTCGGCAGGAATGACGGATGATGAAAGAAAATGGAAACTCGCACTACGACGCGCTGATCTTTGATCTGGGAAAAGTGATCATCGATTTTGATTCTCGACGCGCGCTCCAAAGGCTTGAAGGAAGAACTCCTCTCACGATAGAGCAATTGATCGCCCGGCTGAAGAAGACCGACGCGCTGGCGCGTTTCGAGTCCGGGCTGATGACGCCGCAGGAATTTTACGTCGCGTTGAAGAAGCTTCTTCATTTCGACCTCGACTTCCAAAGTTTCAGCGACATTTGGAGCGACATCTTTCTCGACTCGCTGCTGCTGGACGCTCCGTTCTTCGAATCTCTGAAACCGCGCTATCAACTGATTCTCATGTCGAACACCAACCCCATGCACATGGCGTACTTGAGACGCCGGTTTCCTCTGCTTCAACTCTTCGATCACCACATTCTGTCCTTCGAAGTTGGAGCGATGAAACCTCACGAAGAGATCTATCGCGCCGCCATGCAGAAAGCCGGGCCGGCTGCGAAGCGCCTGTTCTATGTCGACGACGTCGCGGAATACGTCCAGGTCGCCCAGGGATTGGGTTGGGATGCGGTCCAATTCGAAGGACCGGACTCGCTGAAAGGCGCGATGAGGGAACGCGGAATTATCCAGGAACAAAACGAGAACTGAATTCATGATGAAGCCGCCGCAAAATTTGATTTTCGATGCCGACGACACGCTTTGGGAGAACAACATCTATTACGAAGAAGTGTGG
>CAZIDA010000001.1:0-47026 GCA_964537865.1 uncultured Acidobacteriota bacterium | reverse complement strand
CTCTCGCGTCGTCGCTGAAGAGAAAGTTTACGACGCGCTGATGGAGAAGGTCGCGGAACGCGCCAAGAAAATCACGGTCGGCCCGACTCGCGACCGGAAGAATTACATGGGACCGGTCATCAGTCAGTCGGCCTACGAGAGCATTTTGAATTACATCGACATCGGCAAGTAAGGAAGGCAAGCTGCTGCTGGGCGGTGGAAAGGATGAGAAGGCTGGAAATGGATTTTTCATTCAGCCGACGCTCTTCGGCGATGTGAACCCGAAAGCCCGGATTTCCTGTGAGGAGATCTTCGGCCCCGTTCTGACGGCTGTGCGCGCCAAGGATTTCTCTCACGCCATGGAAATCGCCAACAACACGGAATACGGCTTGACCGGCTCTTTGTATTCCCGTCATCGCGGCCACATCGAGCTGGGGCGACGCGACTTTCACGTCGGAAATCTTTACATCAACCGCAAATGCACCGGCGCGCTGGTCGACGTTCATCCTTTCGGCGGATTCAACATGAGCGGAACGGATTCCAAAGCGGGCGGGCGCGATTATTTGTTGCTCTTCCTGCAAACGAAAGCCGTGGCGGAGAAATTCTAGTGGCGCGGACACCCCCCGCGGCGGGTCTGCGCCATAGATTTTTTAGAAAGCTGTTCTAAACGTTTCCATGGGCGAATCATTCCTTACACGCCCAACGCTTCCGCCAATTCACCGATGAAAAGTTCGGCGTCGGTCACCAGCCCAAGCGCTTGAAAAGTTCCACGATCGGCCAACTTGGTGACGACCGCGGGATTGATATCCACGGCCACCACTTTCACCGAAGCCGGCAGCATGTTCCCCGTGGCAATGGAATGCAGCATGGTGGCGATCATGAGCGTCATCTCGACGCCGTGAATGGCGGCGCGCATGCGTCGTTGCGCCTCACCCATATCCACAATCACGTCGGGCAGCGGTCCGTCATCGCGCACGGAGCCGGCGAGCACCAACTCCACATGATTCTTGATGCACTCATACATGACGCCTTCTCGAAGCGCGCCGCTTTCCACGGCGGCCCGCAGCGATCCCGCGCGGCGAACGGCGTTGATCGCGAACATGTGATGACGATGCCCGCCCTCGACGGGCTGACCGTCGCGCAGCGCCACGCCAAGCGATGTGCCCAGGAGCGCGCTCTCCACGTCGTGGGTGGCGATGGCGTTTCCGCCGAAGAGGACATTGACATATCCCGCTCGAATGATGCGGGCCAACGCGGGTCCGGCGCCGCTGTGAACAATGGCGGGACCGGCGACCACCAGAATTTTTCCGCCGCGTGATCGCGTCTCCTTCATCTGTCGAGCAATCTCGTCAATGACCAGGCGCTTAGGCCGTTCCGGCGACACATCGCTCGCCATGAACGAAAAAATTTCACGCTCTCGAGAGCGCTCCATGGGCAGGACGCGAAGGCCTTCGTGCCCCACCACAATGGCGTCTCCCTTTCGAACGTCGGCCATCGGGATCATGCGAGCCCGCGATGGGACCGGATCGACGACGATGACCAGGTCCATCTCGGTATTCTCAACGTCCACCCACATGCCGCGGAGGCGCACCTGCGTCGGCAAATGCGTGGTGGAATAAAAATCATCCGGCAGCGCGCCATCGCAGGGCGCCGGTTCCGTTCGAACGTCATGGCGCGAAACCAGGACGGCCCCAAACTGCTGCAAGGCGGTCAGAACGCGATTCAACCGCGATTCGGTTTCCGCCGACACTTTCAAACGCGCGAAAGACGTTTCGTCCTTTCGGCGGCCCACCCGAATCTCTTCGAGGTCGAACGACCCGCCGAGATCCATCACCGTGTCGAACACCTTGGGAAGCACCCAAGAATCGATGATGTGTCCCTCCAATGTGATCTCTTCACTGAATCCGTTCATGGAATTCTCCTCCTGCCCTTCCAAAATTTCCGCCTCCCCATCGATCGCTCCGGACAACCACCCGCCGCACCTTGCAATAGTCCCCTCGTTTCTGTCTGAAACGCGTCAGCTTCGCAAGCATCCGATTCCCGGAGCTTGCTTACTGAACCACATCCACCGGGATTTCAAAGGGGAGGTTACGAGGGGGATAGCAGGTGTTGTTGTCGCAAGCTTGATAACGCACGCTGCCAAGGATCGTTTTCCGACCTAAAGGAACGGCCTTCCCGGCAACGCCCGGCACTTCCAATTCCACTTCACCTTCAAACACCGACAATTTCTCGGTTGAGAATTCAAACGAGCGTTCCACCGCGGGAGGAAACTTGGCCGGCTTAAAGATGAAATCCGGCGTCCCTTTCATGATCACTTGCGTCGGAATAAGATATTTGTCCTTGGGATGATTGGAGTTGATATGGAATCCGGACACGATGTTCAATTGCACTCGCACGGTGAAAGGCTTTCCTTGAACAATCCGATGATCGTTGACGATCGCTTCAACCCGGACGGGCAGATGATGGGAGTCCAGCGTCTGAGGAAACCCCGCGAACACTTCATCCTCCGGCGCGGTGAGGCCGGGACAACTCATCGCCGCGATGCAGGCGAAGCCAAGAGCCCACATTGTTAAACTCTTCTGAAGAGGCGACACGGTCGCGTTTCGCTCCAAAATCAAATCCCAATCCCAAAAAAGAACCGGCATTATATCACAACACGAACGGGCGGAGGTCTGTCTTGGTCGGAGCGAAAGTTGAAATTTTGTCGGGCTGCGTCTACACTCTCCACGCGTTGGCTTCAGGCAGTCCCTCAAGGTGTGGCGAATCATTCCGCGAAGGAGCGCATGCATGTCGCAGTTCAAAGGCGTCGATTACATGGAGATCGATTCATTATTCTCGGAAGACGAACTGTTGGTTCGAAAGACGGTCCGCGAGTTCGTCGACAAGGAAGTGCTGCCCATCATCACCGAGCACAATCGCAACGCCACTTTTCCGAAGCATCTCATTCCGAAGATGGGCGAACTGGGATTTCTGGGCGCCAATCTACAAGGCTACGGATGCGCCGGCATGTCGGAGGTGCAGTACGGTTTGATCATGCAGGAATTGGAGCGCGGCGACAGCGGACTGCGCAGCTTTGCCAGCGTCCAAGGCGCGTTGGTCATGTATCCCATCTACACTTACGGAGGTGAGGCGCAGAAATCGCATTGGTTGCCGAAGCTGCAATCCGGCGCCGCGGTCGGCTGCTTTGGTTTGACGGAGCCCGACTTCGGCTCCAATCCCAGCGGCATGCGCACTCACGCCAAGAAGAAGGGAAAGAATTACATTCTCAACGGCGAGAAACTTTGGATCACGAACGGATCAATTGCGGACGTGGCGGTGGTGTGGGCCAAAGTGGAAGATGAAGGAGATGAGATCAGCGGCTTTCTGATCGAAAAAGACCGTCCCGGCTTTTCCACCTATGACATTCATGGAAAATTCTCGCTGCGCGCCAGCGTCACCAGCGGCTTGCTGATGCAGGACTGCGAAATCCCCGGTGAGAATCGTCTTCCCAAAGCCAAGGGGTTGAAGGCGCCACTCTCGTGTCTCACGGCGGCGCGTTACGGAATCGCCTGGGGCGCCCTCGGTCCTGCCATGGATTGTTACGACACGGCGTTGCGGTACGCGAAAGGCCGCATACAGTTCGGCGACAAGCCCATCGCCGGCCATCAACTCGTTCAAGAAAAGTTGGTCTGGATGATCGTCGAAATCACGAAGGCGCAGTTGTTGGTGCTTCAGGTGGGTCGGTTGAAGGATAAAGGCCGCGCCGATTTCTCGCACGTCTCCATGGCCAAGCGCAACAACGTGTGGATGGCGCTGGAATGCGCCCGGCGCGCTCGGGAAATTCTCGGCGCTCAAGGTATTGCCGACGAATATCCGGTGTTTCGCCACATGGCCAATCTGGAATCGGTGTACACCTATGAAGGCACACACGACATCCACACGCTCATCATCGGCCAACGCATCACCGGGCTGGGGGCGTTTGAATAAATTTTGATCGTGAAAGGGTGGCCCTCTCCATGGACAAGAAGGAGCGACTGGCAATCATCTTGAAACGGCTCGATCAAATGTATCCCGCCGCGGACTGCGCGTTGCTGCACACGAATCCGTTTCAGCTTTTGGTGGCCACCATTCTTTCGGCGCAATGCACGGACGAGCGCGTCAACATCGTCACAAAAACTCTCTTCAAGAAATACAAAACGCCGGCGGATTTCGCGCGCGTCTCGCAGCCGGCGCTTGAGAAAGAAATCCGCTCCACCGGATTCTTTCGCAACAAGGCGAAAAACATTCGCGCCGCGTCGAAGATGATCGTGGAGCGATTCGGCGGAAAGGTTCCTCGAACCATGGAGGAATTGCTGACGCTGCCGGGCGTGGCGCGCAAGACCGCCAACGTGGTGATGGGAACGGCCTTCGGAATCGCCGGCGGCGTGGTTGTCGACACGCATGTTCAACGGCTCTCGCAGCGCCTCGGACTGACGCGCCAAGAAGATCCAAAGAAGATCGAACAAGATTTGATGAAGATTCTACCGCAGGAACGCTGGATCAGTTTCTCCCATCAACTCATCTGGCACGGACGAAGAGTTTGCCCCGCCCGCGGTCCGAAATGTCTGGAATGCCCGCTCCTCGACGTCTGTCCTACCGGACAAAAAGAAGCGATCGTGAAGTCACGAGCTTAGTTCTGAAGTGCGCTCCGCGGGGCACGGGTCTTTGGATGGAACTTGGACGAGTCGCCGTCATGCGGCGTTATTGGGAAAATATGTGAATCCGAGGGCAGAAGTGGTGCAGGCATCATATTATGTCTGTGGTTTGACCTTCCAAAGTGCTGCATGCGTGATCATCGCAGCTTGTCCCACTTGCAGGGTGTAGCCCAATGACTACGTACATACTTGGTGCCGGGGCGTCTCGTCATGCAGGTTACCCACTCGCCAGCGAGTTAGGGAGAGAACTGTACAACTGGATATTGCACAACAAGCCAGAAGATTACATTTGGCGCAACTGCATTGAAGAGTTGCATGAAGTCTACGGAGGCCTCGAAGATCTGGAATCAATTCTGACAGAACTCGATGAATGCCCACCGGGTTCACGCGCCGCTACGTTTCGCGATGTCGGAAGCAAACGAGGCACCGTGAGGTTTTGTATTCCAGAATTCTTCACTTCCCTGCGCCAAAGGCCAGCCCTTCTATATGATCGATTGGCACACGAGCGGATTCACCCTGGCGACACTGTCATCACATTCAACTATGACCAAGCCTGTGAGCGCTCTCTTAAAAAAGCAGGCCTCTGGGAGATCAGCGATGGTTATGGTTTTTCACTTGGAATTGACACAATCCCTTCATCCAGGGTGAAAGTGCTCAAATTGCACGGAAGCACAAATTGGTGGGGTACCATCTTCGGCGGGAGAACCGGTTTTTTTCAAGGAGGACCCAACTCGCTCCCGGATAGACCTGTCATCCTTTATCCACTGGACTTCGAGTTCTTGGGCTACTCCAAAGAACTGTGTGATCCTCTGTGTCATGGAATTCATCGAGCTGCCGCACTCCCTGCCCTCATAACGCCCACGCGAAATAAGCGTTTCTACGTAGAAACGTCTGGAGGGAGGGAATGGGAGGGGTTTTGGGGCGGTCTGTGGGCTCAGGCTGGGTACGCCCTTCGATCGTCTGGGAGAATCGTCATTATCGGTTACAGCATGCCAAGCGCAGATCAAGATGCAAGAAAGCTCTTGTTGGAAAAGCCAACCAAGGACGCCGGTATCGAACTATTTTGCGGGCAGAGAAGCACGTACATTCACGACGAGTTCAAACTCCACTGCTTTACGCGGGTCGATGCGTTTAAAAACGGGCGATTTGAATAGTTCCTTGCTAACTGATTCAGCGTTGTCCTCAAACAACCACCGGTATTCAATCCATGGGGACTATATGTGAGGACGGAATCGTCCACAAATATTAAAAAGCGATGTTGCTCCAGCCGGTCAGAAAGATGGCCGAGAGAAGAGATTGCTAAAACGCCTCGGCTTGTGCAGCATGCTCTTCGCTGGAGGCAGGTCGACCGGATTGGATATGCGCAACAACTTCATTCACTACCCGTGGCCCGATTACACAGCTATTCGCAGTCACACTTTCTACCACAACGTGTATGAGAGTGTGATTGTTGAACTCGCTCACTGGGACTTCGTTCCGCGATCCACTCCCTGATCTGCCGCGCGGTCTTCCCTCCGATCTTGGCATGCCTGCCTCTCGCATTTTCCGTTAACGGGTTATCGATCGTTGCATGCCCTTTCCACCTTGCACCGATCTTCAGAAGCTTCAACAAAGTTCCGTCAACAACTGGTGCCTGAGATTCTGCGACCCAGGACTCTGGAGCGCCGATTAAGAACACATCACGCTTTCCCTCTACATAGCTCGCCCAATCATCACCATGAGGGGCACCAGGGATGTGTTCGTAACTCCCTACATCTCCTGGATGGAAAGCCAGACCTCGCTTCGGCCTCATATGGATCGCATGTCCTCGGGCTGCTCGTAAACGGGAGTTACTCTTTCCGCGCTGGTACGCTTCCCCAAAAGTGATTCTCTCTTTTACTCGCATCCACAGCAAGACTCGCCGACTTTTCCCGACACCCGCAGGAGAGATTCCAACGATATAATCGTCTTCGCCAATCTCGGGGCGCATCCTCTTCTTACACGGCCCGAATAGAACCAATTCGCGGCTAACCCATGGGACGCAACCTGTTAGCCTATAACCGCGGCTCACAGTCCTGATCACATAAGCAAAAACGCGCATCCTTGGCTTCACGTTCCCATAGCCCTTCGCTCTGGCTACTGTATCGGCTTGATGGCAAAAAAAAACGATTCCCTTAATAACAGACTAATCCTTGTCCATCGAAAAGTCGTGCCCGCGCCACCCGCGACCACTAAAAGAACGGCGCGGTGTCGACCTTGCGACTCGGTGTGCCATTCATCGCGATCGCCTCTAACTCGCGGTCAATTCGATGAAGCGCAGTCGGGTCAAAGCGATCTAACATTGCGGCGAGATCAACGGGCAGCCGAAGCGTGTAAAAGGACTTGTTGGGAGCGAGGTAAACTACGACCGGTTTGCCCTTCCGAACGAGGTCGACGACATCCCTGAGTGTGCCACGGCTTTGACCGTCCCAAAGCATCAACCCATAATCGGCTTCCTCGGCCATCGCCCGATCCTTAGTGGAATAGTAAGCAAAGTTTCGCCGTCCTGCGTCTGCGGCCTTGATCGTTCGCGTTGGCCAGCCTCCAATGTTGTTTCGGCAGCCGCCTTCCATGCAGAAGACCACCACGTTGTTGTAGTTCCGGCCGCTGAGATACTGCTGCACAGCCTTATCGGCGCCATTCGCGTCCCCGACAATCACCGTGAAACCCTTGTCGACGATATTCTCGATTCGGCGTTTCACGTCGTTAGTCAAACGCGAGAGACGTCGTGATCCAGCGATGAATACTTTTGTTCCATTGCTTGTTGTTGTCATTTTGTGCGAGTCAAAATGAGCGCGTAAACATTTCGAGCCCCGCCATCATTAAACAGCACCTCGGCGGCGATCAAGGACGTATCCTTCGACCCAAGGTCTTGGCGCCAGTTTCATCGGGTGAATCTTGACGACGGTCATTTGTCACCACATCGACTCTCAGAAATATACCCCCGACCGGCGCCGCACGCAACGCTCCAGCCAGAACAACCGTGACCAGTTAAGAATGAGGGCTGGGGGGAAACAGTTCAGACTACCCGATCAACATTTCAACCAAAGACTTCCCAAATTCCCACGGTCAGAAGAACACTGACCGTGGCTACCCAACCTACCGGGTATTGGTTGATTCGGGCATTCCGGAATTATTGCGGATGATGGTTCCGATGCGGGACCAACGCGTGCGCGTGAAGAAGTGTGTCACGATATTCCGCTCTATCTCGGTTCCCCACAATCGCTTTTGATGATCTTGCCAATCCTCGACCAGCGAGTCCGACTGAAAAAGTGCGCCAGGATACTCACGTCGCCGCTGATGCGATCGGAAAGATCCGTGCTGGTCCACACCGACGTGGGCGCGTTGTACGACCAATAGATAAACATCGGCTCGCCGACCATGTTGGCCTTGGGAACGAATCCCCAATAGCGTCCGTCGAGCGATTCGTCGCGATTATCCCCCAAGGCGAAATAATGATCGGGCGGAACCGTCACCGGTCCGAAGTTGTCTCGGATTCTGGCCTCGCGGGGAATCCACTCGCTGTCGGGATAAATTTGCGGATCGGTGTGAATCACGCAAGGCTCATGCACCAATTTCCCATTCACATAAAGTTGCTTTTGTTTAATCTGAATGGTGTCGCCCGGCATTCCGATGAGGCGCTTCACGAACACCACGCTCGGATCCACCGGATATCGGAAGGCGATCACATCGCCGCGCTCGTAGTGTTTGATGGCCGGCAGATGGATATCGGTGAACGGAATTTCCGGGCCGTACAAAATTTTGTCGAGGAAAAGATGATCGCCGATCAAGATGGTGTTCTGCATCGATCCGGTGGGAACCACCGTCGCTTCCACCACCACGGCGCGAATCAAAAGAACCGCCGCAATCACAAAGGCAAACGACTTGGCGTTTTCCCACAAGGACTCCGACCACGTGGACTTCTTGCGCTCTTCTCCCGCTTTGGATGTCGTAACTTTCTTCTCTTTCATTGAATCTCCCACACGCAGATTGACGATTAGCACGGTCCGTGCGATTTCACTTTATATCAGACTTTGAGTCGCGCGTAAATCTTGGCCCATGGGACGCCGATCCGTTATTGGGCCCGCGGTTCGCTGAGCCCCTTGGAGGCCACCACCAATAACGCGCCGATTTTCTTGAAGTCTTTCAAATTGTCGATGGTTTCGATTCCCCATCCCGGCTTAAAGTTGGCTTCGTCGAGAGGACTCTTGTCGGGAATTCGAAAAGTTTTAACGCGGGCAAATCCCGCTTCAAAAAAAAGCCGCTGATAATCTTTCTCCCCCAGCAAATGCGCTTTCACCTTCAGCAGGTCGACCCAGATATGGGTGTACGGATTCTCTTTGAATAAGTTCACCAGACAATAAAAACTGCCACCCGGCTTCAACACTCTGAGCACTTGCTGAGCGGCCCGGTGAAGGTCCGGATAATAATAGAAAGATTCGCAGGAGAAGATTTTGTCAAAGTAGTTTTCAGAGAACGGCAAAGCATCGACAGAGGCCGTTCGAAATTTCAAGTGGGCGGGGTTTTGCGGATGGGCGGCGGCCTGCGCGATCATGTGGCCCGAAATGTCGACCCCCCACACCGTTCCTTGAACGGCGCGGCGAGCCATCCTTCGGGCCGCCCAGCCCGTACCACATCCCAAATCCAAAACCGTATCCTCCAGCCGAATGCGCATGCGATCGAGCGCCGGTTCCGCAATGCCGGCGTGATGCTTCTCCATTTGCTCGCCCCGCCCGGCCTCCGCCCACTGATTGAATTCATTTCGTAATTGTTCATTCGGGTCGATCGGCAATTTCAACAACCGCCGCAGCACCGCGGCCAAAGATTGACCGTGCTGGCTTTGATAAGTTTGCTGTGCTTTCTCAGAGAGCGTCTTTCGCAGAATTTGATCCCTCAAAGGCTGCGGCGCTTTTTGCGCGAACTCCTCATCCGTTCGAGCCGACAACCCAATTCCCCATTTCTCGACCAGCGCGCAATGTTTTTCTTCGGAGCCCGGCAGCGGATAACACGCCAGAATGGGCAGGCCCGCCGCCATCGCTTCCGTGAGCGTGATCCCCCCCGGCTTGGCCACGAGCAGATCGTGCGTCATAAAAAGATGAGGCATGTCGGAACTCCATCCTTCAATTCGGAGTTGGAGTCGCGTGAGTCGATCAAATTGCAACAAGGCCCGATGAAGTCGGTGGTTTCTTCCCACCAGAACAGTTGCAGTTCCCGTTTGAGCAATGGCGTCCAGTTGGAGTAGGAGCCGCTCCACGTCGAGCAGGCCTTCGCCTCCTCCGCTTATGAGAATCTTGGGACTTGGAGAAACACCGACTTTCCAGCGAGGCGATGGAGGTCCTTCCGGCGGACGAACAAATCGTTGGTCGATGGGAATGCCGGTCACAAAAATGTTTTCACTGGCGACGCCAAAGGCAGCCAACTCCTCGCGCACTTCCGTCGATCCGACGGCATAGGCGTTGACCTCGTCCCGCTTCCAAGCCCGATCGACGTCGTAATCGGTGATGACGGCCAGCAGCGGCGCCTCCGGATAGCGTCGACGCTTCAGCACGGCGACGATTTCATTCACGCCGACCTCGGTCGACACCATGGCCGCAACTTCCGCCTGCTTCACCTTCTCATGAATCCGATGAGCCACGAGTCGAGCGACCCACAGCGGCAGCGTGCGATCTTGATCGCGCTGCACCCGCTCGATGCGCCGCCAAAGACTCGGGGCGCGCCGCAGCAAAAAGAAATAAAGATCCATCATGAACCAGCGCAGCCATCGGGGAAGAAGCGGAGTGACATCGACAATCTGAGCCGTGCATTCGGGAATTTGTTTTTCGCAGGCCTGAACGACGGCCCTGGCCGCCCGTCTATGCCCGGCGCCATAGCCAATCGTCAGAATGAGAATTGTTCGCGGTTGCATGAGCAATCAGAAAAAACCACCGAAGTCATCGAAAGCGACGTTCGATCCAAAGCGCCATCAACAAATCTCAAGCAATACCGGGGAAAAATCGCGGGGAGGCTCGCCCGACGCAGGAGAGCCGACCGCTGTGGAAGGGAAATGTTTTCCTGGCCGCGGCCCGCGAAAAATCTTGGGGCGCAAAGAAGACGCCGGCGCCGCACGGCTATCGATCCACCCAAAAATCGGAGGTTCCTTGAATCGCCAACAGGGGGTGCGTGTACAAAGAGACTTCGAAAGGACATCCAATCTTGCAGCCATTGCAGAAATCCCACATCCCGTTGGTCTCCTGTTTGATGAGAGCGCGGACCTCCGGGCTTCTGAAAATTTCCTGGAGCGTCTGATTGGCGTTGCCTCGATGCTTCATAACAAAAGCGCAGGGAAACTGAGCCGCCCCGTCCGGCTTGAGATTGATGAGATGCGAAGCCGAACGACATGGAAAGCGGCGGCTGAATCCGCCTTCTCGATAAAATTTGTAATAGTACGAATAGAACCGCACCGACTTGTGCTGCTTCTTGAGTTGATGCAGGAACAGCTCCACCTTCCGAATTTCTTCCGGGTTCATCTCCCCATCGCCTTCGACCAAACCGTAGCGCATGACGTTGTGAACCGCTTCGGTGTGAAGATGAATGCCGCGCTCATCGGCAAACGCCGCCAGCGACGGCAGGTCGTCGAGATTTTCCAGGTTGACCGCCGCGTTCAATTGAATGTCGCGGGGGCGGTGATGCGCGATCAGAAAATCCAATTGCTCGATGATGTTTTTCAGTGAATCGAGACCCCGACGCTTGGCGAATTTCTTTTCGTCCAGCGTGTCGATGGAAACTTCCAGCAGATCGAGGCGCTGAAGCGCCGTGGCGTACTTCCGAAGCGCCAGACCGTTGGTGGGCATGGAGACGAACAGGCCGCCGTCCGCCCCGTAGACAATGTAATCGGCGGTGTTGGGATTCAGCAGCGGTTCTCCACCGGAAAAACTGAGCGCAAAGATTCCCAAGTCGATGGCTTCGTCGATGCGTCGGAAGGCCTGCTCCTTGGTCATGATCTTTTCGTTGCGATCGTTCGACCACACCGTGCAATACTCGCACGCCATGTTGCAGTGCAAGGTCGTCTCGAACATCATCATGAACGGACGCTGAAAGCCGTGCAGCAACTGCTTCAGGCCGTTCTTGATCATCAATCCGGCTTTCATTGGTTATTCTGTCCGGTCCCTTTCACTCGCTAATTAGAATCTGCCATTCTACAACAGGGAAGGCTTGTGCGGGTGGTTTTTTCCGGAAAGTCGGAATGGGGAAAGATCTTCCTGAACGGAGTCCAACAAACCCAATGGACTGAAATACCATAATCCACAAAATATGGTATTATATTTATGAATGACATATTCCAAAGGAGGTGTCAATTCGCATGAATGGAATCATGACCAAGATCACAGAGGGCGGAAGAGTGGTCATTCCTGCTGAACATCGACGCACCCTCGGCCTCAAAATCGGCGATGAGGTGACCATCCGTGTGGTGGAAGGTGAGCTGCGCATCCTGACGCGCGTGGAAGCGCTCAGACGGGCGCAAGCGATGGTGCGGCGGAAGGTCAAGAAGGGCAGATCGTTAGTGCACGAACTAACCCACGAGCGCCGCGTTGAGGCCGCTCATGAGTAAATACGTGCTGGATGCCTCGGCCGTTCTCGCATTGCTCAATCGAGAGACCGGCCACGACAGGGTCGAAACGGTACTGGCCGACTCCGTCATCGGCGCCGTTAATTTCTGCGAAGTGATGGGGAAGTTGATGGAGGCCGGGTTATCTGAGAAGGAAGCACGCGAGAGTCTTGATCTACTGAATCTCGAGATCATCCCCTTTGATGCCGACATGGCCCATCTCGCTGCTGCCCTGCGCCTGACCACAAGGAAATTGGGGCTATCCATCGGGGACCGAAGTTGTCTCGCTTTAGGCCTGGCGCGCCGCCTTACCGTGGTCACGGCTGAACGAACATGGGCGAAACTGAGAACAGACGTGAAGATGCAAATGATCCGGTAGGTTCGCTCCTCAGTTGCGCGACGGCTGGGAATGGATGTTGCCGGGTTGGTGCTGGTCCATCGCAGCGTTGAGGACGTGGTGGAGATGATGCTCGATGGCATTGATGGAGAGCTGACCTCGTTAAAATGGGCCAAGCTGGCGAAATGCTCTCAGGACACAGATCACCGCGATATTCTCGCCTTGATCAAACACGGCATCCTGATCAAAGACCGTGCCGGTGGGCGCAGCACGAGTTATTCCTTGATGGCTGCTCCTGGTCGCCGCGGTGACCACCCAAGGACATGAAAATGATGTGGTAGCCGGGATGCTTCCGCCGCAGGCGGAGAGCATCCCGGATGTCCGAATCGCAGCGATATCCGGGATTCGCCAAACAGCGGGCGAATCCCGGCTACCAAAGCATCACACCTATTTTCGAAGCAGGAGAAATGAATGGCCATGCGGAACGAACTCTGAGATCCAATCTGCCGGCCTCACTGCTTCGAAATTTCCGACGGTTCGTGTGCTTTGGGCAAATGGCGGTCGCGATCGTATGGCGGATCGACGTGGGCCGGGATCTTGTCTTCTGGAAACTGGATGGCCCAACGCTGACGTTCGCCGGCGTCTACAAAGTATTTCAAGTAGAGAGAGGTGTCTTCCTCGCTGCCTGAACCAAGCACGTCGATATGACAGGCGAAATCCGGGTCCTCCGGTTGGAGCATGGTCGGCTCACGCAGAATGTCGTTCCACAACATCGCGTAAAGTTCCCGGTCGCTCAAGTGATTTGTAAATTCCAAGAAAGCGCCCAACATGGCCAGAGCGCGAATGACTTCCCACAGCTTGACCGTGAGTTGTTGATCGTCCAGTTGCTGCGGCGCCGGCAAGCTCACGCCTGCTTTTAACAGTACGTCAAAGAACGGCGCTTCTTCTGATTCATGGTAGGCAATAACTTGCTTCCAAAATTGCTCTTCCAACTCGGGCGGGCAGTCGTCCGCAAATCCCGACACCATTTCCGATCCGCACACCTCTTTGGCTCGCTTCTTCAGTTTCTCGATGCGTTCTTCAATGCTTGTTGCATTCAGTTCTTCCACCTTGTTATCTGGCATAAAACCTCCTTGGTGCTCACGGGGGTTGGTTCAAAGAAAGTGGTTCGCCCCACTGATTAAGACAGACGCACAAAATCAGGGGGCATTCCAAATGGAAGTATTGTTGGGGGGTCTTCGAATTTTCGCCGCCAAAAGGCGGACCAAATCAAATTCCGAAATCAGGATATAACAACGCGGCCTGCCAAACAAGAAGACAATTCTAACAACCGTTTACAGGATCCATCTTCCGTCTTCCGTTTTTCATTTTTTCCTTCAAGGTTTGCTTCAGGACGGCGATGACTGCTTTGTCCTTGTCGCGGGCCGTCTCCATTTTGATTCGGATGAGCGCCTCGAGATTCAAGACGCGAATTTTGACGCCTTTTTGTATTTCCAATTCAGTTGTTTCAGAGAGCAATCCTTCATATCTGCTTCCGTGGCCAATTTCTCCCAGAAGGTCCAGCGGACCCGCTCGCGTCATCAACAATTGATGACCGGAAGTACGCAAGTGAGCCAACCGTGGCTTCACCGATCGATTTCCGACACCTCGATAGCGAGATCCCAAATCCTCCAAGGCTCGCAGCAGGCGATGAAGGTTTTTCGGTTGACGTGAATGGACCACATCCAAATCAAAGGTGGCGACGGGGGCTCCATGAAGGACAGCAGACACGCCACCCACCACGATGAAATCAACGTGATGCGCGGTCAACACTTCCAGTATTCTTAAGAAGTCAGGTCTCGGTTTGGTCACCGCGCAGCCTCAAAAGTGATTGCACATTCTGCTGCAGTGTCTCCAGCCGTTCGGCAGGCGAAAGGGAAAGCATCCATCGGATCAGAGTCAGATCCACCCCATCCTCACTATACGCAGGCAAGTCAGGAACAGATTCTCTCTCGATCAACTCGCCTTTAGATTTCTTGGCCTGTTTCATGTTTCCTCGGCATTTTACGCCGATCTCATGAAGACAACAAAACGATATTCCAAAGGTTGACGTCTGAGTGCGGAAGAAGCAGCATTCAATTTGGACATGAAACGGACATCCCAACCTTCAACTTCAGTATCCGGAATCATTCGGGGAAATGTGATTCTTGAATCGGCTGGTGCAGGAGGAGGGAATTGAACCCTCAAGGATCAGAGATCCGCCAGATTTTGAGTCTGGTGCGTCTGCCAATTCCGCCACTCCTGCACGCGACCAAGCGGATGGCACTATATCTCACCCTCAAGAATACTGTCAATGCGAACGGAAGCGAAACGATGCGAGGAGCCTTCGAAAATCAGAACCGCTCGCGTTTGATTTTCAAGCTCAATTCTTGAAGAGATCGTCGAACGCCTTGCGGGCATCGTTAGGCCGGGACGACCCGGACGAGGTTTCGCGTTCGACCGTCACACGCGGTTCATAAAAAGCGCAATTGTTACGCGCGTCTTTCTTTCCGATTCGCTCGGTGATGGGGCGCGTGCACTCCAACGGCGCCGACGGCTCGAAATGCGTGCACTGTTTGCAGCTATGCAATTCGAAGCCGCAACGTGGACATTGTCCGGAGTAATCCGATTCGGCGGGAAGAATGACGCCGCACCCGGCGCATCGAACGACGGAGCGCTTCCCGGGCATGTTCGGCGTCCGCGGTCCAAAGCTTTCGGATTTCGGTGAAGGCGCTTTGGTCGCCGGCTTTTCGCCTCGACCCGAATCCT
Organism: uncultured Acidobacteriota bacterium; assembly: GCA_964537865.1. Lineage (GTDB taxonomy): Bacteria > Acidobacteriota > Terriglobia > JAIQFV01 > JAIQFV01 > CAZIDA01. The sequence goes on along the minus strand of CAZIDA010000001.1, from coordinate 31,647 downwards.
GGTAGCCACGCTGTCGATACTTGCGGTCGCTCATGGTTCCTCCTTTCTCTTAAACAATAGAATCGCCGACTTCGTCCGAGAATCAAATCGGCGCAAACACCCCGGCCGCTTCGATAAGTCGTTGAATGAATTTCGGCTCAGCTCTTGCGTCCTCGATCAAAGCCTCTCGGAGAAATCGCATCTGCGGTAAGGCAATTCAACGGTGAGCAATCAGTGTCTCAAGGATATTCTCGTTGGCCGCTGAGTTTATTTCGTGCTTCGAGAATCCGTGGCGCCGGCGGATGAATCACAACATTATCGCGATACTTCAGTTCAAAGTCCGCCTCGGAGTAACTGTTCGTCTCCAATCATATTTTCTGAGCCTCCTCATTGCAATCGAATTCTTTGCACCATCCACATTGTCACGGACTTTGCTGAAGGATCGCACTATTCTGGAAGCGCTCGCCAACCGCCGGCATTCTCGATGTGGCTGCACTTCCCTCCGAGAAGGCGCAGCGCATCTTGGATCGCATGGATCGCCTCGTCGATGACTTCGTCCAAATCTTCAACGCATCCACTCCCGAGGCCGCATCGCTCGTCATCACTTATTCGGATCTGAATCACCGCATTCTCGCGGAACTGGAGAAGGAAGTCTCCATTCATGCCTAAACTGCCAATCCTTTCTACGTCACTGCCTTTTCTAATTGACTGACCAGTCGGTCGGTATTAGAATTCCATCCGACTGACTGGTCAGTCGAGAACAAACAGCAATTGATACTGTAATGAGCACACATCCTGCAGGTCGAAGAGACAAGGCATCCGCCATCATTCAGCAGGCTACCCTGCTGTTCGCGGAGAAGGGGTATAATGCCACCACCATCGACGAAATCGCGGAACGCGCCTCCGTGGGAAAAGGGACCGTTTACGAATATTTCAAAAGCAAACAGGATCTCTTTTTTGCGGTCTTTGACGAGTACATGAAGCAGGCCTTCAGTCAGATGGAGTCGCGGGTCTCGAAATTCGAAGAGAAGCCCACCGAAGAGCTCCGCCGGTTGATGTCCTCGCTGGTGAACCTAGCGGAAGACGCGCGGCGGTTGTTTCCACTCACTTTTGAATTCTGGTCCGCTTCGGCCACGGCGGAACTCCGGGAGCGAATCGGCGCCATGTTTCGCGACTGCTATTCCATGTTCCGGACTTTCATTGCCGCCATCATTCGTCGCGGAATCGAGCAAGGCGAGTTTTCCGAGAACGCAGAGCCCGAGGCGGTGGGCGCCGTCTTGGTCGGCGCCATCGATGGCCTGTTTCTGCAGGCTTGGTTCGATCCGAGCCTTGATCCCGCCAAGCTTGGCGCGGCCTTTATGGAAGTCTTGATTCGGGGATTGTCGAAGCCGCCCGAGTCTGCCGGAGAGAATGCGCTTCGATAGAAATGGAGGATGATGGTGAATCGCGGCACGCGCTTTTTTGTTCTGATCGGATGCTGTTTGATGTGGGTCGCTGCCGTTTCCTTCTCGGCCGTACCCACCGCTTTAGAGATTGTCAAAAAGAGCGACCAAGCGCTGCGCGGAAAAACGCTGCAGGGCAAAGCCTTGATGACGGTTCGCACGCCGGAATGGGAACGAACACTTCAAATGAATTTCTGGCAGGTCAATCCGGACAAAACATTTATTCGGATCACGGCGCCCGCCAAGGAAGCCGGCACAGGCACGCTCCGCATCGGCACGAACATGTGGATGTATTTGCCGCAGGTCGAGCGAAACATCAAAATCCCGCCCTCGCTGATGCTTCAATCGTGGATGGGCAGCGACTTCACGAACGACGATCTGGTGAAGGAAAGCAGCCTGCCGACCGACTACACGCATCGCCTGGACGGCGAAGTCACCGTCGACGGCGATCCCTGTTATCGCATCATCTCAACGCCCAAGCCGGACGCTCCGGTGGTGTGGGGAAAACTGGTTCTGGCCATCCGGAAGTCCGACGACCTCCCCCGCAAAGAGGAGTTTTACAGCGACAAGGACAAGCTTCAGAAAGTTCTGACCTACGATGACATTCGCTCCGTCGACGGCCGTCCTTACCCTCTGCTGTGGAAGATGGTCTCCATCAATAAAGCGGGGCACGAAACCACCCTGCAGTTTCAGAAGCTGGAGTTCGATTGCCCCATCCCCAACAGAATTTATACGCAGGAGAATTTGAAACAGCGATTCTGAGAAAGCGCGTCTATGCTCTTCTATCACATGGCTTGGCGAAACATCTGGCGCTATCGGCGGCGGTCGCTCCTCACCATCGGCGCGATTTCGTTGGGCCTGGCGTTTTTCATTTTATTGCAGGGATTTGCCGACGGCTTCCATGAACAGATGGTCGACAATTCTGTCCGCGCCCACATCGGGCACATCGAGATTGAACGAAAGGGATACCGCGACAACCCGGGCTTGAACAAGACGCTGCCTCATCCCGAAGAAGTCCGCTCCATTATCCAAAGATTGCCCAACCTGCGCGGTTATTCCCCGCGCGTTCAAGGCGACGGCTTGATTTCCACCTCTGAGAATTCCGCCGGTGTCGCCATCGTCGGCGTCGACCCGCAACAGGAAGTCACCGTCACCACGATTCATCGCGCCCTCATCCAAGGAACGTACCTTGATCCATCCACGCATCATCCCATTCTGATCGGCGCGCGGCTGGCCAAGACGCTGCAGGCCGGGATCGGGGACAAAGTCGTTCTTCTGGTTCAGGCCGCCGACGGCTCCATGGGGGCCGATCAGTTTCGGGTGGTCGGAATTTTCCGGTCCGGCTCGCCCGACCTGGATCAAGGGATGGTCTACGTGCTTCGCTCCGACGCCCAAGAGCTCTTCGCACTGGGGAATGGCGTCACGCAGGCCGTCTTGTTGTTGCAGACTTCTCAGCAGGTCGACGCGACGCAGCAGACGCTGGCGAAGGAATTGACCGGGGACGATGTGGAGATTCTTGCGTGGTCACAAGTGGAGCCGTTTCTCAAACAGTTTATTCAATTGGATGACGCCTTCCTGTACATCATGGGACTTATCCTTTTTGCGGTGATCTCCATCGGCATTTTGAACACGATCTTGATGTCGGTGTTCGAGCGCGTGCACGAGTTTGGGGTCATGATGTCGCTGGGGACGAAGCCCCGGCAAATCGTCGGTCTGGTGATGAACGAAGCATTGTTGCTGGGCCTGGTGGGAATCGCGCTGGGATTTCTTCTGGGATGTGGATCGACGCTCGGTCTCGCCACTCGTGGCGTGGACCTGTCCTCTTGGGCCGCCGGCACCGCGGCTATCGGAATCACGTCCACCATCGTGTATACGAAAGTCGTGATCGGCCATGTGGTGTGGGGCGTTGTGGCGGTGCTGGGCGTTGTGCTGTTGGTGGCGTTGTATCCGGCCATACACGCCTCGCGGCTGGAGCCGGTTCAAGCCATGCGTCATATTTAGCGAGGTCTTCATGGCGTTAGTGGAAATCGAAAATGTCTCCAAGACGTATCGCAATCACGTGGAGGTTCACGCGCTCGACGGCGTGACGATCTCCCTGCGGGCCGGCGATTTCGCCGTCCTGGCCGGTCCCTCCGGCTCCGGCAAGACGACGTTGCTGAACATGATCGGTGCGCTGGACCGCCCCGACAGCGGAAGCATTCGTATCGCCGGCATGGACGTCACCCGCACGACGGCTAACCAACTCGCGGATTTTCGCCTGCATCACATCGGCTTTGTCTTTCAAGCCTACAACCTCTTCCCGGTTCTTTCGGTCCTTGAGAATTTAGAATTCATTCCCACCCTGCAAGGCATCGCGAAGAGAGAGCGCGTGAGGACCGCGCTCGATCTGTTGCGCACAGTCGGCCTGCAGTCGCTGAAAGACAAACGCCCCAACGAACTGAGCGGCGGGCAGCAACAGCGCGTGGCGGTGCTTCGCGCGATTCTGACGCGCCCCAGCTTAGTGCTGGCCGACGAGCCCACGGCCAACCTCGATTCCACCAACGCCGGCCTGCTGTTGGACATGATGGAGCAACTGAACCGGCAGGAAGGAATCTCCTTCCTCTTTTCCACGCACGACACCTTGGTTATGAAGCGCGCCCGGCGGATGATCCGGCTTCGGGACGGCCGCGTGGAGAAAGACGAAGTCCAACCGCTATGAGCGCCCAACCGCGCGGGATACAGGCGATCATTTGTTTCATCCTGCTTTTTTCCGCATCTCATGTCGCTCTGCGCGCTCAATCCCCTGCTCCGACCGTGCCCTCTTCTTCCTGGCAATATCTTTTCAGCGGCTATTACAAAAGTCTTTTCACGGCGTCGCATTCTTTGTTCACTCAGGATTCCTATGGCGACAGTCTGAACCGCCTGCGCCTGACCCTCGACGCCAAGAAAGGCGACGCCTTCGAATTTCACGTCGATTTCGACAACGAGGCTCATTTCGGCAATCTGATTTCTCAACCAGACTTTGCGCTGACCAGCCGACGCTTCGATTTCACCTATCTGGATTTGAATCACACCATCTTGAACGAGCAGCATGTTTACTGGGACACTTCGCTTTACCGCGCCTACGTCACCGTCAAGAAGGGAGCGGCGATGATAACCGTGGGGCGTCAGCGTATCGCTTGGGGCACGGCGCGCTTTTGGAGCCCCGCCGATGTTTTCAATCCTCTAAATCCGCTTCAGATTGAAAGCGAGGAGCGATTGGGGGTCGACGCCGCGCAGTTGGAGTTGAGTCTGCCCCGGGGCGTGCGATGGACAGCAGTGTACGCCCCGCAGGACGGATTTCGCAAATCTACGAGTGCTATGCGGCTCGCCGCGACGATTCATAATTACGACACCGCCGTCTTCGTGGGACGCTTCGGCGAAAACTGGATGGGCGGCGCGGATTTTGCGGGTCAACTCGGAGGGGCCGGACTGCGCGGCGAACTCACTTACACCTGGCATCGCGGAAAACCGGATCAGAACGCCTTGAGATTCACCCTCGGCTCAGACTATGCTTTTTCGAATGGTTTGTACGTCGTCGGCGAGTATTTCTACAACCAAGGACAACCGCCGGGAATCGAGACCGGTTCTCCATTCAATCCGTCGACGCTGCTTCACTTCACAAATGAGATCTACACACTGCACCGGCATTTTCTTTCGGGCGGCGTGGGCCGCGACATCACGCCCTTGTTCCGGCTGGAGGCTTACACTGTGGTGGACGTCCAAGGCCCCAGCGTCTTCTTCATGCCGATCGCCAAATACAACCTCACCTCCAACACCGACCTCTCCGTCGGCGGCCAGCTTTTTGCTTCTTCAAACCAGGGCGAGTTTCAACAACTCGCCAATCTGTTCTTCGCGCAACTGTGGGTTCATTTCTGAAAAAAGGCAGATAGCGATGCGGCGATGGGCAGCGGCTCAATCTCTTGACTCCCTTCTTCCCCCATGCTAGTCTCTTGTCAGAATCGATTTGATCTTTGAGAGTTTGGGGGCGATACGGTTTCGACGGGAATCGTGAAGCTCGAAAGGCATGCCGAGGTCGTCACGCACCTCGTAAAACACGTGGCAAACCAACAACTGCCAACACTGAATTGGCCCTCGCTGCTTAATTTTAAGTAGCGCGTTCCACCCCGCGAGCCCGCGCGCGGGAATGGGGCGTCGACTTTGCGGGATAAGTTCCGGGGCCGCCTGAACCCGGAAACGAAAACTCAAGGCTGGCCGGCCTTCGCTCTTGCGCGTTCAATAGAAGGCGGGCGAGATTTTCTGCTTCGGCGCAGGCCGGAGTGGAAGAGCTGAACGGGCTAAGCATGTAGTCTTTCGAAGTCGATCATTTTCGGACGCGGGTTCGACTCCCGCCGCCTCCACCATGCTCGGATCAGACTCAAGCACAAACAGGGAAACCGAAAAAAGGTTTCCCTGTCAAAACTCCTATTGGGGGGTTAAGGAATGTTGGTTTGGACTCGCTTTAGGCCTTCTTCTTAATCGCGGCCCACCGTCGTCGCATGGCTTCGCTGATCTTTCGTTTGGCGGCGGCTGACATGGTTCGCTTCACGCGCCCCACGCCTCCACCTTGTCCCGCAACAATGGCGCGGGCTTCCGCTTTCAGCTTTGTAATTTCACTTTCCAAGCTCTCAATACGTCTTGCGACCATTAGTAACCTTTTGGTATCCATTCTGAAAGGTCCTCGCTTCCTGCTAGGTTAAGATGAGCTCATACTAACACAGCTTTTGCTTTGCAACCAAGAATAGTGATGCCGGTGTTGCCGCTACTCGCCCATAGAGGCAACCGCTGTCGGGCTAGCTGTCGCTGGAATTGCCCGGCGATTCGGGCCTGTTCGCGCTCTGAAGAACGCGCAACTTGACTTCGATCAATTCGCTGTGACGCAGCCCCAACAAGGTCGAAAGTTTGTGGATCAAGTAGTCTTCTTCTGCGTCCAGTTGCCCATCCAGATAGATGATGCGCCACATGGTCTCCACCAACCTCAGCTTTTCCTCCAACGGAAAATTCTCGGAGATCAAGCGCGTGAATTGAAACAGTTCGATGGATTGATGGCGGACTTCTTCGGCGAGCTTCAGCAAGTCTTCCGTCGATTGTTCCGACAGTCGCGCGTGCTCTTCAAAGAACTTCATGATTTGCTCACGGCCCGCCGGCGTCAGGATGTTGTCCGCTTCGGCGATCTCAAGCAAGATCACGCACACCGCGATGCGCGAGGCATCGGGGCGAGCGTTCCAGTCCGCCGTGCCCGATTGGTTTATTGCGAGCATTCCTTTGATCTTTTCAAATACCACAGGTCCTCCCCGCCTTGATTTCTTAAGGTCACGAAAAGCGACACTATAGCACAGTCTCACCCCTTGCTTGAATCCAACCGGGATAAGCTGGGTAGCAATGCCGAGTCCGCCTGAGCGGACGCGCTCCGAAACCTCTCAGCGTTTTGTCGGCGATAGACTTGATTATTCCGCCGGTCAACGGCACAATATCGGCTTCTGATCAACGGGTCGCGCGCTGAGGCCCGAAAGTCGCAGCGAGCGCAAGTCCGAAACGGCGCGGTCTCAGTCTCTCTTCCCACCTCAGGAGCGCCGAAAATTGAAGCGGCTGGACGATCCGAAGATTTCAGAAGTCGGTTTCAACGATCCCGCAACAAAGGAGAGGTTGTCGATGATGAACAGATTACGTTACGTTTTTGTCTTTCTCAGTGTTCTTTTACCGGGGATTTTGTGCGCGCAAGCGCCAACCATTGCCAACGCCCACGCGCCCAATCCCGCGGTGGTTCAGCGGCTCGAAACGGCGGACAAGGATTTGGTGGTCATTCAAACCAACTTTGGAACGATGACGATGGAACTCTTCCCCATCGCCGCTCCGAAGATGGTGGCGCACTTCAAAAAACTGGTGAGCCAAGGATTTTATAACGGCACCAAGTTCCATCGCGTCATTCCGAACTTCATGATCCAGGGCGGAGACATCATGAGCAAGTATCCGGACAAGTCGAAATGGGGGATGGGCGAACCTAATGAAGAGACCGTTCCCGCGGAATTTCATCCGGAGCTGCATCACGCGCCGGGAATTGTCGCGGCTGCGCGAAAGACCGATCCCAACAGCGCTTCCACGCAATTCTACATTTGCGTTGGCACGCCGAGTTGGCTGGATGGTCAATACACGATCTTCGGCAAGTTGACCGACGCCGCGTCGCTGCAGGTGGCCGAAAGGATTTCGGAATTGAAGCGCGACTCCGGCGACCGGCCTTTGGAAAACGTGGTGATGCGGCGCGTTTATCTGAAGCCCGCGGGGGGCGTTGCCCCGGCTCATCCCAAAGCAACTTCGTCCAAGCCCGGAGCCGCGAAAAAAGAGCCCAAGTAGAGTTGACACCGGTGTGACAGGCGAAGCGTTTGCATGTTTCAGAACTGGCTCGGAGCCTTGGTCGCACTCTAGGGCATAAATTAATAATGTGGTGGCTGGGATGCTTTCGCCGCAGGCGGAGAGCCTCCCGGACGTCCGGGATTCGCCAAAGACCGGGCGAATCCCGGCTACCCCAGCGTCCAAGCCCTCTATTCTCGGGCAGTCCCCGGTTTGACACGTTCTTTCGTCTTCCCGTAAAATACGTGCTCGAAGGTTCGACGCATCGGAGAGAAGGTGTTTGAACGATGATTGAAGAGTTGTCGCACAACTTTGAAAAGCTGAAAGCTCGCATCCACGATATCCGGAGTTTTCTTTGACGCCCCCGCCCGGCAACAAGAGATCGAATCTCTCGAACGCATAGTCAGCCAACCTGATTTTTGGAACGATCCGAAGAATTCCCAAAAAGTCCTGCAGCAACGCAAATGGCTGGAGAATCAAATCACCTTGGATGCGCGGCTGCGCGGCGCCACCGACGACCTTTCCGCCTATTTCGAACTGGCGCGCGAAGGCGAGCCGGTGGAATCGGAAATCGCATCCGAATTGACCAAGCTGGAAAACGAGTTGGCCGTCATTGAAACGGAAACGCTGCTCAACGGCGAGAACGATTCCTTGAACGCCATCGTCACCATTCATCCGGGCGCGGGCGGCACGGAGTCGCAGGACTGGGCGCAAATGCTGCTCCGCATGTATCTACGCTGGTCGGAGCGTCGCGGGTTCCGCACGGAAATGCTCGATCGGCAAGAAGGTGAAGAGGCCGGCATCAAGAGCGCCACCTTCTCCGTGCTGGGTCAGAACGCCTACGGCCTGCTGACCTCAGAGATCGGCGTCCACCGTTTGGTGCGCATCTCGCCGTTCGACGCCAACAAGCGCCGCCACACGTCGTTCGCATCCGTGTTTGTATCCCCGGAGATTGACGACACCATTGAAATCAAGGTCGAGGAGAAGGACCTCCGCATCGACACGTTTCGCTCCACCGGGGCCGGCGGGCAGCACGTCAACACCACCGACTCCGCCGTGCGCATCACGCATCTTCCCAGTGGGATTGTGGTGACTTGTCAGAACGAGCGGTCGCAGCACAAGAACCGCGACGTAGCGTTCAAAATTCTGCGTTCCAAACTGTACGAACTGGAATTGGAGAAACGGCGCGAAGAGAACCAGAAATTGGAAGACGCGAAGCTGGACATCGGGTTTGGATCGCAGATTCGAAGCTACGTGCTTCACCCCTATCGTTTGGTGAAAGATCATCGCACCAAGTTTGAAATGGGAGACACGGATCGGGTGCTGGACGGCGACCTGGACCGCTTCATCAAGGCGTACCTGTTGGCAAAACGAAACGGCTCGGGCCGCGCGTCGGCGGCATAAGAGATGGGACCGGCTGAAATTTTCAGCGCATGAACGCGGCGCGTCCGTCGCTTCCACTCAGGAGTCAGAAGATTGCTGTTCACCAAAGACAAATCGAGTTCCGCCAAGGCGGGAGGCTTCTTTTCCAAGCTGAGAGCGGCGGTCACCAAGACGCGCGACGTTCTCAACACGCCCATCGAAGAAATCTTTACGCTCAAGAAAGCGATCGACCAAAGCACGCTGGAAGAGCTGGAGATGGCGCTGATTGGCGCCGACATCGGACCCGCCACCACCACTCACATCATCGAAAAAATCCGCGACCAAGCGAGCTGTCAGGAATTGAAAGAGGCCGCGCAAGTCAAGGCCCTGATTCGCAGCGAGCTGTTGGGAATTGTGCGTCGCGAGAGCGCGCGGCCGGTGGAGATGAGCCAAAAGCCGCACGTCATTTTGGTGGTGGGCGTGAACGGCGTCGGCAAAACCACCACCATCGGCAAGTTGGCAAATCAATTCAAAAACGAAGGACTCTCCGTGAAGGTCTGCGCGGCCGACACGTTTCGCGCCGCCGCCATCGAGCAATTGGAAATTTGGGGAACGCGCGCGGGCGTCGAAATCATTCGCACCAAGCCGGGGGCCGATCCGGCCTCGGTGCTCTTCGATTCGCTGCGATCTTCCAAGAGCGGAAAGGCGGACGTGCTCATTGTCGATACGGCGGGCCGTCTTCACACCAAGCATAATCTGATGACGGAGCTCGAAAAGATGAAGCGCGTGGCGTCGCGTGAAGTGCCCGGCGCACCGCACGAAGTGCTGCTGGTGATTGACGCCGTCACCGGACAAAACGGCGTGCAGCAGGCGCGCGAATTTACCAAGGCGGCTTCGGTCACCGGGATCGTGCTCACCAAACTCGACGGCACTGCCAAGGGCGGCGTCGTCGTGGCCATCGCCAAAGAACTGGGCATTCCCATTCAATACGTCGGAGTCGGCGAGAAGATCGACGACTTGATTCCCTTCGATGCGGAAGAGTTTGTTGATTCTCTCTTCGAGTGAATGGGCGCGCTTGAGCAAACGCTAGGAGGCGGCTTTGCCCGAACATCCTCATGACTCTTGAATCTCGCGACGCAGAATTTCTTTCGAGAGCGCTGACGCTGGCCCAGCGCGGCGAAGGGCTTGTATCGCCGGGCGCTTTGGTCGGCGCCGTGGTGGCGAAAGACGGCCGCGTGGTGGGCGAGGGATTCTATCAGTACGATCTCAAAAAGCACGCCGAAGTCGTCGCCATCGAGAAAGCCGGCCAAGCCGCGAAAGGCGCTACGCTTTATCTGAATCTGGAGCCGTGTTCACATTTTGGCCGGACGCCTCCGTGCGCCGACTTTGTCATTCGCAGCGGCATCCGGCACGTGGTTTGCTCCATGCGCGATCCCAACCCGCGCGTCGCCGGAAAAGGATTCCGCCGATTGAAGTCCGCCGGAATCGAAGTGCAAGTCGGCGGGCTCTCCAGCGAAGCGGCGACGCTGAACGAAGCGTTCGTCAAATTCATTGCCACCCAAACGCCGTTTGTGATTTTGAAAGCGGCCATGACGCTGGACGGAAAAATCGCGGTGGCGCGACAGAAGCGCGGTTCGACGACGTGGATCACTTCTCTGCCCTCTCGCGAGCGCGTTCACCGGATTCGACATGCGAGCGACGCGCTGCTGGTCGGCGTCAACACGGTTTTGATGGACGATCCGCAACTGACGGATCGCTCCGAACTGCCGCGGCGACGGCCGATGCTGCGCATCGTCTTGGATCCGCATCTGCGAACTCCCCTGCGCGCGAAGTTGCTCTCGACGGTGAGCGACGATGTGCTCCTGCTCTGCGCCAAAGATCATTCGCCATCCAAACGCCGCTCCATCGAGAGGAGAGGCGCGTGGGTGGAAGAGTGTCTGAGCCACGATCACGTGAAAAGTTGGCGGCGAATTCTCCGGCTTCTCGCGCGACGAGAGATTCAGAGCCTCTTGATCGAAGGCGGCGGAAGCACCAACTGGAGCGCCATCCGATGCGGCGTGGTCGACAAATTTTATTTCTTCATTGCGCCCCGCATTTTGGGCGGATCGGAACACGTCCCAGTCGTGGGCGGGCGAGGATTTTCAACCCTGAAGCAAGCGGCCTCTTTGTCGGATTTAACGGTCGAACAAATCGGCGAGGACGTTTTGCTCACCGGATACGCCAAGAAATTTCATCCCTAAGAGGAACGGACTCATGTTTACCGGAATCATCGAAGAGTGCGGACGCATCGCGAGCATCAAACCGCTCGGCACGCGCGGCAAAGTGGTGGAGGTGCGCGCCGACAAGACGCTGGCCGATCTGAAGATCGGCTCCTCTATCGCCGTGAACGGCGTGTGTCTCACGGTCGTTCGCTTCGGCAAGAAATCGTTCTTCACGGAATTGTCGACGGAGACGGTTCAGCGCACCACCTTCTCCAAAATGAAACCCGGAACCTCGGTGAATTTGGAGCGGCCGATGGGCGCGAACGACCGCTTCGGAGGTCATATCGTACAAGGACATGTCGATGCGGTGGGAAAATACCTGGGCGCCACGCCGCTCCAAGATTCTTGGATGTTCGAATTTCAAGTGCCCCGGCAGTTCCTGCCGCTCGCCGTGTTCAAAGGGTCCATCGCCATCGACGGCATCAGCCTCACGATCGCGGAGCTGAATGAAGACGTCGCCGGGCGGCGGCGGGACGGATTTCGCATCGTCATCGCCATCATCCCGCACACGTTTGAGGTCACCAATTTCAAAAGCCTGACGCGAGGGCAGGAAGTGAACCTGGAATTCGACGTGGTGGCGAAGTACGTTCAGCAAATGCTCGAAAAGATCGTGCTGCCGCGAGAGAGTTCACCGGCGAAAAGAGCGCCCCGCTGGAGCGTGCAAAAGTTGCGGCGGCTGGGCTTCTAGTCTAGAATCGGCATTTCAGTCGGGGTTCTCACAAGACTAAGTTTTGAGGTTGGATCAACGCATGACGAGTTCAAAGAACATCCTATCCATCAACGACGATCGGCTGCAACCGCACTTCGCCTCCGTCGAAGAAGCCGTCGACGACATCAAGGCCGGGCGGATGGTGATCGTGGTGGACGATGAAGACCGCGAAAACGAAGGCGATCTCACCATGGCGGCGGAGAAGGTGACGCCGGAAACCATCAACTTCATGGCACGATATGGCCGGGGATTGATCTGCCTGGCGCTGACGCCGGAGCGCCTCGATGAGCTTCAAATCCCCATAATGGTCACCGAGAACACTTCCAATTACGGGACGGCCTTCTGCGTTTCCATCGAAGCGAAACACAAAGTGACCACGGGCATTTCGGCGGCGGATCGCGCCCATACGATTTTGGCGGCCATCGATCCGGCCACCAAGCCCAACGACCTGGCGCGACCGGGTCATATCTTTCCGCTGCGGGCGCGTTTGGGCGGCGTGCTCGTGCGAGCCGGGCAAACGGAGGCCTCGGTCGATTTGGCGCGCATCGCCGGAATGAAACCCGCGGGCGTGATTTGCGAAATCATGAATGAAGACGGGACCATGGCGCGCGTGCCGCAGCTCGTGGAGTTCTGCCGGCTGCATCAGTTGAAGATGATCACGGTGGCCGATCTCATCAAGTATCGCATGCGCACCGAGCGCTACGTTCATCCGGTGGCGGAGACGACCTTGCCGACGAAGTTCGGCGACTTCCGCATGATCGCGTTCGAAAGCATGATCGACGGCGAAACCCACATCGCGCTCATCAAGGGCGCCATCGAAAACGGCGGGCCGGTGTTGGTTCGCGTCCATTCGCATTGCCTGACGGGCGACGTGCTGGGATCCACTTCCTGCAACTGCCAAAGAGACATCGAGGCGGCGCTGCGCCGCATCGCCCAGGAAGGCAAAGGCGTGTTCGTTTATTTGCACCAGACCGGTCGCGGCTTTGGACTGCGGAAGACCGACGGCAAATATGAAATCGCCTACCACGGGCACGCCCAGAATCGCAGCGACGGCGAAAGCGCGCAAATGAATCAACGCGAGATCGGCATCGGCTCGCAGATTCTTTCGAGCTTGAATTTGCATCGCATCCGCATCCTCACGCGGCACCCCCGCAAATTGGTCGGCTTGGAAGGCTATGGCATCACCATCGAGGAACAAGTTTCTTTTGAAACCGATTGAAGACGAGCCTTGGCGCGCAATGCGAGCGGCTCGGCGTCATCCGGTTCATTCCAGGTGGGGACTGCCGGTCTTTTTCCTTCTTCTTCTGTTGCTGCCAATTCCCCGGGGATTCTCACAGTCTACTCCCACTCCGTTGAATCAAGAACCGCCGGAGCCCCCACCCAGCAAGGGGCTGCATTTGATCGAAGATTATCTTCCTCTCAAGGGCGGCATTCGCTGGACATACAACGTCGCATTCGACGGCCAGAAGCGCTCCAAACCGGTGACCGTTGAAATCCTGAAGATGATGATCAAGAATTTTCGATCCTACTACCTCTTCAACCGATTCCCCTTTGTGACGGGCGCGCCGATGCAGATTCCTATTCTTCGATACGATCGAAGGAGCCAGCGATACTATGCGCTCGAAAATGAAAAGGACGTGGAATTATATCCGGAGGAGGGAGCCCACGCCGTCACTTTCGAGGCCGGTGAAAATAATTCCGGACAAGTGGATCTTCACATCTTGCGCGCCGAATTTCCTCCGGCTTCACCGCGACGGCCGGGAGATTCTACGCTCCCTCCGACCGACGAGATTGTTTTCAAATACGGCGTGGGAATCATCTCCGCGCGAATCACCACTCAATTCGGCGTCGAAACATTTTCGATCGCCAAGGTGGAGACGAACGCTCTTGCGCCTGAAACGGCCGCGGGCGGCGCCGCGCAGCCGGGCGCAACCACCGGAACAGAGCCGCCCCCAAAACCGGAAGCGGAGAATCCATACGCGCCGGGCGGCCCGCGACTGGAGCTGTTCGATCAAGTGGAACCGGGCAAGGTCATCTTGAAGTTGAAAGTGTCGAACCCGTACGACAAGATGATTCCGCTGACTTTCGACAACGATCAGTCGTTTGATTTTTGGATTCTTCCGGAAGGGACGGATCAACCCCTGTGGCGCTGGAGTGAACGCCGCTACTTCTCGCAGGTCAAGCGCAGCAAGGCTTTGATGCCCGGTGAATCACTTGAGTTCACCGGTGAATGGCGCGGACTCGATTCGAATCATCAGCCTGTGCCGGCGGGAAAATATCGCGTCATCGGCGTGGTCACGACCACGCACGCGCTCAAAACTTCTCCGATAGAATTCCAGTACACTCCCGCCCCGCCGCAATAAGCGTGGCGCAGACACCCGCTGCGGCGGGTCTGCGCCAGGTCCCCGGCAAGCTGTCAAAAATCCACTCGCAACGACAACTGCATGCTGCGGGCGCGTCGGGCGGCGCGCGGCTGCAAGAAATCGCTGTCGTTGATGTCGACAAAGCCATTCACGAAAAAGACGACGTTGTTGAAGACGTTGTAGATTTCTACTTGCGGGCGGAGACTGACGCGTTCCGAAAGCTTAATCCGCCTTGAGATTCCCAGATCGATGCGATGCTGCGCCGGTCCGATGCCGATATTTCGACCCAAGTTTCCGCTGCTTCCGATCGTCGCCAGCGCGAAGTACTGATAGGGATCGAAGCTCGAAGGAACACCCGGGCCGCTGGTGAGCTCCGGTCGATCGAGCAGGGCTTGAATCAAATTCGGGCGGTCCGTCGCCCGGTCGCTAAGATTTCGGTCGCTGCCTCCGTTGCCGATCGTGAACGGTCGGCCGGAACTGATCATCAAAATCGGCGCGAGGGTGATTCGAAGCTTGGGAACCTCAAAGATTCCGCGAAAGACGAAGCGGTGCCGTTGGTCGGTATTTCCCAGCGAACGCTCCGCCGCCAAATTGAATTCGTCCTGTGGCGTCGCGGTGTTGATGAAGGTGTCTTCGAAAAGTTTGGAGAGCGTGTACGAAGCGTGGAACGAAGCGCTGCGGCTTGCCCGTTTCGATACGGCGAGCGTGAAGCCGTTGTAGGTGGAGCTGCCCGACGATTCCAGTTGATCGATTCCCAAAAGATCCGGGAAACGGCGAAACGGCCGCACCGCTTCAAAAATCAATCGCGAGAGTCGCGCCGTGGAAGACCCCGAAAGAATCGTCGGAGCGTTCAATCCCAACACCACCGGGGTGGTGATCACGCGCCCATTCGGAGTGGGCACGCTGGAGTTCGTGCCCAGATCAAATCGAACATTGGCGTACGTCGTGGTATCCAGCTTCAAAGAAAAAGTTCGGCTGGTCAGATAATTGATCCAGCCTTCCGGCGGAGGAATGGGGGCGTTGATGTTGTGATCGCGCCACAGCTTGACGCCGCGATTGAATTGATACGACGCTTCGACCGTCCAACCTCCTTGGAGTTCTCTCTCCACGGCGAACGACGCCTGCTCGGAATACGGAATGCGCAAGTTCGGCGAGACTCGACGCGTGTCCGTGGCCGGCGACGCCGCATCGATGATCGCCTGCGTATTGGGAAGAATGTTTGGAAAGAGATTGGAGAGAAAGGCCGCCGCGTCCGCGGAAGAAAGACTCGGAAACAGCCGTTGCACATCCGCCGCCGTGCGCAAATCCACGAAACGCAATCCGGATTGGCCGGCGAAATCGCCGAAGGTGCGGAGCAAGACGCGATTGTAGAAGAGGCCGAATCCGCCCCGCACCACCGTTTTCCCGCTCTTGAACGGGTCCCAGGCAAAGGAGAAGCGGGGTCCCCAATTGTTGCGCTCGTGCGGCAGCACCGTTTCCACGTCGTATCGCAATCCGACATTCAAAGAAAAATTCGGACGCAGCCGGAGGTCTTGCTGATAGTACACGCCCACCACCGTATTCGAAATCTCCCCCTGCGGATTTCCCACGGCCTGCTGAAATCGGCTGGGTTGGTTGTCCAAAAAATCCGCGACGTTGGAGAAGGTGTAGATGCCGTTCATTTCGAACAAATCGAAATCGCGCGACTGAATCCGCTGCAAATCGAATCCGGACTTGACGCTGGAACGTCCCTTGACCCAGCTCAGGTTGTCGGCCACTTGATGCCGCGTTTCCACGCGCTGGCCGCGGCGATTGCTGACCGAGGTGGACGACGAACCCCCGGCGCCGAATCCGGATGTTCCGTTCACCACGATGGCAACCGGTTGCTGCAGGCTTTGCTCCAAGCTCGAAGGCAGGAGGCGGGAGTATTGGAAGCGCGCTTGATTGATCAGATTCGAGCGCGCCACGAAATTCTCGCTCACGGCCCAAGACTGACTGTCGCGCCCTCGCGCCACCGCGGTGGTCGGAAATCGAGTGCCGCCCCCGAAGGAAGTCAGCGAAGCTCCGTTCGAAAAATCATATTTGATGGAAAAATTATGTCTTTCACCGGCGATCACATCCATGCGCCCCATCAAAAAATTGCGATGCGCCGGCGTGTTCACTTCATCGATGAAGCGCCCGCCCACGATGGGCGGTGCGCCACCGGAAGGGCGATAGATGGTTGTTCCGAGTTGAGCATTAGGCTGAGGAAGCGGGTAGCGAGAATTGGTTTGAAACGGCAGCGGCAAATTGATTTCCGTGCTGTCGGGCCGGTCGTCGCGCTCGAACGAGGCAAAGAAGAACAGGCGGTCTCTTTTCACCGGACCGCCCAGCGAAAATCCGGCCTCCCGGCTTTGATACGGCACTCGCGGCTCGCCCACGGCGTTGCGGAAGAAACTGTTGGCATTCAGGCTCTCGTCCTGAAAGTAGAAGAAGCCGCGGCCATGAAACTGATTGGCGCCGGAGCGGGTGCGCAGATTGACGCGCCCTCCCGATGCGCGTCCGTACTCCGCCGAGAATTGATTGGTGATGACCTGCACTTCATCGATCGCTTCCCGCGAATAGCTGATCCGCTCCCGCGCTTCCCGGTCATCGTTGTTGTCAAAACCGTCGACGGTCAGATTGTTCGAGAAGGCGCGACCGCCGGACAAGGAGAAGACGCCGGCCTCAATCGGCGTGTCGCTCAACGAGCGCCCATTGGCCAGTCGTGCGGCATCACGCGTATCGAAAGGTTCCTCCGTCACACCGGGAAAGAGGAAGACCAAGTCCAGCGGCTCGCGACCGTTGAGCGGCAGCAGATCGATTTCTTGGGGCGTCAACGAGCCGCCCACGACGGTTTTGGAAAGATCAAGAGCCAGCGCCTCAGCGGTCACGACAACGGTTTGCTCCACGCTGCCGACATGAAGCGTGATTTTCAGATCCATGGTTTGTCCGGACAAAAGTCGAATCGGCTCGCTCGCGTAACGTCGAAATGATGGCGCCGCCGCCTCCATACGATATTCACCGGGAGGAATCTGCGTCGCCGCGAACTGCCCCGCCCTGTCGGTGCTCAGGGTCAAGGTCAAGTGCGTGGAGATTTCCTGCACCGTCACCGTCGCGCCCACCAAAGCGCCACCGGTTTCGTCGTACACCACGCCGCGAAGCGTGGCCGTATCCAGATCGTCGGCAAGGATCGGCGGATTGAAGCTGAAGATATTGAACAGAAGGAAAATCAAGACGCGGATGGAGCTTGAGATGTTTCTTCTTGGGCCGTTCATGATCGCCTCCCAGTCGAAGCTGAAGCGCACGAGACAGAAAGAGGTTGCGGACCTTCAGCGCGACAACTTCAGTTGTATGCGTTGAGAAAACCTATACGGGGGGTAGATTGTTAAGAGAACACTATCGCTGCATGGGGGGGCGAAACGAAATGACTCTAACAAAAATATCCGGAGGAGAAAAGAGAAATTTCGGGTTGGTTGAGAGCGGATCTACATGCCGAGGATAAGATGTGAGGGTTGTCCCCTCAGCGACCGTGTTGAAAAATGGCCGGCGATTCTTCCACAACCTCTGCGAGGTTGGCATCCGCGCAGGGATTCAGGACCCAGGGTAGTCCGCCAAAAAACCGACGGACAACCCTGGGCTGGAGGAGGCATCCCCTTCGGGGAAAAGCATGTTCGACTCAAATGCATCGAGCCATTCCTTTCATCATGGTCGTCCTAGCGCGCAAGGAACAGAGGCGCTCAACGCACCGCTTGAATTTTCTCTTCAAGAGACTTCAGCGCCTTCAGAGCTTCATCGAGCGACACCAGCTCAAATCGGATTTCGTCTTGGGGCTTGAGTTGAGCGATCACGGGAAAATCCGCGGCGATCACCACGGCGACTTTGGGATAGCCGCCGGTGGTTTGACGATCTGCGCCCAACACGATGGGCTGGCCATTCGCCGGAACCTGGACCGTTCCCAAGGGCACGGCGTCTGAGATGATGTCCGCCGCATTGCGGTGGATCAGTTTCGGTCCTTCCAACCTCAATCCCATGCGATCGGAAGTTGAGGAGACGCGGTACGTCCTTCCAAGAAAATCTTCAATTGAGCGCGGTTCAAAATCTCCAAATTGAGGGCCTTTGAGAAGCCGGATTCGTCGAGACGAGAGAATTTCATCATAATCGAGTAACTCGAAGGTCGCGGCAATCAGCTTGGACTTTGATTCCCCGGTGAAAAGGAGATCGCCGCGTTTGAGAGCGCGTCCCTCGAAGCCGCCCAGGCAGGTGCGCGTATGCGTGGAGCGGCTTCCCAAAACCACGGGCACATCGATGCCGCCGGCCACGGCCAAATAGGCGCGACAGCCGCTGCGGCATTCGCTGAACGAAAGAACGTCGTCGGAGTTCACTCGCATCGCTTGCCACATCGGAAGCGCTCGTTCATTCATCTGTGGGGAAAGATTCGCGCCGGCCACGGCGATGGTGGTTGAGGCTAGAAAGTGGAGCGTCGGTCCAAGTATCGTGCATTCAAGAGTCGCGGCGTTCTCTTCATTTCCCATCAAGCGATTGGCGACGCGATGCGAAAACGAATCCATCGCGCCGGCCACTGAGACGCCGAAGCGTTGATAGCCGTAGCGCCCCAAATCCTGCACGGTCGTCAAAAGCCCGGGCTTTAGAACCTCGAGTGTCGGCGGCATTCGGGTGTCTCACGCGGCCATGGATTGCGTTTCAATTCCCTGTTCCTGCAGTCTTCTCCGAATCGTCTTGGCAAATTCCAGCGCCACCGGTGAATCTCCATGAATGCACACCGTGTCGGCTCGCACAAAAATGTCTTCCCCGTTCTCGGCTCGGACTTTCCCTTCCGTGACCATGCGGATCACGCGCCGCGCCGCTTCCTCGGCGTCGCGGATTAAGGCGTTGGGGAGCTTTCGAGAGGTCAGCGAACCATCGGGCTGATAAGTTCGATCGGCAAACACTTCGTGGGCGACGCGCAAACCTTCTCGTTCGCCCGCGCGAATCAACTCTGAACCGGCCATTCCCACAAAGATCAAAGAAGGATCGAACTCTTTGACGGCCGCCGCCAACGCTTGGGCCAGATTCGGGTCGCGCGCCGCTTGATTGTAAAGCGCTCCGTGCGCTTTGACGTGGGTCAGTCGCGCGCCCGCGGCGTGAGCAAAGGCCGCCAGCGCGCCGATTTGATAGAGCACGAAATTCCTGGCCTCTCGAGCGGAGACATTCATCTCGCGCCGCCCAAAACCTGAAAGATCCGGGTATCCCGGATGCGCGCCCACTCCCACGCCATGACGCGCCGCGCATTCCACCGTCTTCCGCATGATGTCCGGATCGCCGCCGTGAAATCCGCAGGCGATGTTGGCCGAGGTGATGAACGGCATGATCTCTTCGTCGACGCCCTTCTTCCAAGCGCCGAAGCTTTCACCCATGTCGCAATTCAAATCAATGCGCTTTGTCATAAAACTCCTCCGGGGAGATGGAACGAAATCGGATGGTGTCTCCGGCGTGGAAACGAAACATCGAATCGCCGCTCGCTTGCGGATCGAAAAGCTTCAGCGGCGTTCGGCCAATCAGTTGCCAACCTCCCGGACTTTCCATGGGATAGATTCCCGTTTGCGCGGCCGCGATTCCAACCGAGCCCGCGGGCACTCGCGTTCGAGGAGAAGCCAGACGCGGAGCTCGTAATTTTTCGGGAACGATTCCACAGTAAGGGAATCCCGGCATGAAGCCCAACATGAATACTCGAAAGTCGGTCGATGTGTGGATTCGAATCACTTCTTCGGCAGAGATTTGGTTCAAGCCCGCCACCCTCTCCAAGTCCGGCCCGAACTCTTCCCCGTAAGCCACTGGAACCTCGTGAAGCCGAGACCTTTCGCCGGCATCTTTCGGCAGTTCGGAGAGCAACTTTTGAAGCCGCGTCAGGATGGTTAAACCGCTTGTTTCTAGCGGATTAAAGTAAATGGTCACCGAGGAATAAGCCGGCACAATTTCCTCAATCTCCGGCCAATTTTGACCCTCCAAAGACCGGCCCAGATGGAGGACCTTCCGGTTCATTTTGACATCAATTTGGGGGCCAAATTCCACGCCAACGGCCCCTTCCCCCACCTGAAAAAAATTCACTTCGCGGCCCCTCCTTTTTGTGCTATAAGGGCATCCCAATTTCTCGGCGCAAGAATTATCTCACAAGTTTGTGGGTTCATCGTGAGCAGCGAACTCAGAAAAACAAAATCCGTCATTGAGCCGATTCGACCGCCTCAAACGATCGAAGCGTACATCTCCGCGAATGCTTTTTGGGGCCTGCTCATTTCCGCCATCGAAGTCTACAAGAAAGAAACTTACGGGCAGTTGATCGGCTATCGCAACGAGAACAGCATGTTCATCATCGAGCATGCGGTGCCGCATCAGACGGCGAGCCGCACGCATCTGAGCGTTCGAAAAAATACGCGCGCCGAGAAGCGCATGGAAAGTTTTCTGAAGAACATGCCGCACCTTTCTCTGGTTGGCGATTTTCATTCGCACACGGGCTGGGGCGAACTGAAAGGCGTCTCGCAACCCAGCCGGACCGACATCGGCGACATGAAGCCCAACGCCATTTATATCATTCTGGAAGTCAACGACAAGAAGCGTTCGCAGGCGTGGGGCTACACCGCCGACGGCTCACTCGCCGGCACCGTCGATGATTATCACTTCAAGATCAACGCTTACTATCTGGGCGGACCCAATCAAAACCGAGCGCGCCGCGCCAACATCTTTTGTCCTTACGCCATCGGCTTTAACGCCAAATTGAAGCCGGCCGCCATGGCCAGCTACGGGCGGTGATCCTTTTCAACTCAAAATCAAAATCGATTTCTCCGAGAATGGTCCTGTGTTGGCCATAACCCCGGTGGGGTTATCGCTTCGATTAGAATTGTACCCAGGGTAGTCCGCCGAAAGGGCCGGCGGACAACCCTGGGCTGGAGGACGCGTCCCCTTCGGGGAAGAGATGGAGACCAGTTTCCCCACGGAATATTTCTTCTTCTCGAACGCCGCAACACCATATCGCAATACTACCGTTTCATCAATCGCTGAATGAAACACGTCTTCCAAAGATTCAGGGCGTAAGTCCTTGTTTAGCCGTGGATACTTGCCCGAGATTTGTCCGGAGAATTGGCCTGGCAATTGCTTATCCGAAATTGATTTCATCTCGGAGAAGTAGGCCGCCTTCCGCGCAGAAGGTAAGAAGGTCGTCTGGCTTTCCAATTTTTGTCAGTAACAACGGAGAGGTTCCTATGCGAATATTCAGCAAACGGTTTATCACACTTTTTGTCTTGGTAGGCGCTGTGGGTTTAATGGTCATTTCGCCTTCCTTGTGGCGCGCTCAGATGGGTCCCGGGGGGATGGGAGGCGGCGGAACAGGAAGCGGCGGCATGGGAAGCGGGTTTGGGATGGGAAGCAGTTACGCGACAAGCCGGATGAGCAACGGCATGGGCGCAATCATGTTGATCAGCGGCGAGCAGGGTTATCGCAACGACGGTAAGATGCTTCAAATGTCCGACGCCATCACGTTGGCGCAGAATTACCTTACCGCGCTGAACAACGCCAATCTCGCGCTCGATGAAGTGGAGGAGTGGGAGTACAACTTCTATGTTGTCGTGGAGGAACGGTCCACCTCCAACAAGGCGTTTCAACTGACCATCGATAAATGGACGGGAGCCGTGATGCCGGAACCCGGCCCCAACATGATGTGGAATGCGAAGTATCTTGGGAACGGCATGTCCATGCGCTCGGAAGTTTTCGGATCGACTTCGGGAACGAACTCTCCCATGACCGTGAGTGCATCAGAAGCGGGGCAAGACGCCAATCAATTTCTGGCTGCCCGATTCTCAGGGCGCAATTTGGCGGTGGTCAATCCTCCGGACACTTATTACGGTTTCTATAGTTTCGATGTGAACGACGTCGCCACGGGAAAGAAATATGGGATGTTGAGCGTGAACGGATACACCGGGCAAGTGTGGTATCACACCTGGCACGGCAACTTCATCCAAGGCCAGGAAATCTCAAATTAAAGCGTAAAAAAAGGCGCGTCTGAAACACGGCGCGCCTTTCCGGGTTTCGCCTTCGAGTCGGCTCCGCTCTTCGCGGGACCCGCGTTACCCGATCTTAAGATCGTTGGCCACTCCGAACACGCCGGGAACTTCCATGGCGTCGGTGTAGGCTATTTGGCTGTCCATCTTGTTGGCCACGTAACCCTTCAGCGTGACATTCCCGTTCTTCACAATGATGTGGATGGGCGGAACGGCCCTCACTTCGTATTGAAAGAGCGGCGAATCAAATTTGAAAATCGAACGGTAAAGCGCCATTCGAAGCCGATCGTCAACGATGGACACCGGCAAGACTTCGATGTCGTTTTTTACGCCCGTCACGCCGGGGAGATGGCGAACGCTGTTTTCGGCGTCCGTTTTCGTCACCGGTAAAACCACTTGCCCGCGGAGAATCACTTCTCCTTGAGGCGTGACCTTTCCATCCAGCCAGTCGAACACGTTATACCAAGGCAGCATCGCCAGTTGGTGGCGAACCGATGCCGCGATTTGCGCGGTCGTGGGAGCAGCGCTCTCGGTAGAAACTTTCTGACTCGCCGGAGAGTTTCCCCGCGGCGGCCCGTTCTTCGAATTGGTCATCGGACTTTCCGCCCACAGGACGCTACCCAACATGAGAATGGTCGCAGCCACTTCGATTAAGGTCCAAACTCGCTTCTTCATGATCATCACCTCCACCGCTTACCACTTCATGGGAAGCCATTGGTTCGCCCACTGGTTGTCCACGGGCGCGCTGTCTACAAAATTTTACATACCAATGCCGCTTGACGAAATCAGGGAACGGCGCCTCCCTCGAGCAGCGGAGGCAGCCCGTCTCGGCTCTATTCATTGCTATTCGAGAAATTTTTGCTGGTATACTCTCGCATGCGAGGTTGATCGAACGGCAGCCGCGAATTTCCGACGCCCCAAAGATCGGCGGGGTCGGCAACCTTGAAAGGATTCTCGTGGATCTTTTTTCCGAAATGAAGGATGCGCCAGAAGCGGACGAGAAGACGCTCACGGATCGCACGCGTCCGCTGGCGGATCGAATGCGCCCGCGAGCGCTGGAAGATTTTGTCGGGCAAGAGCATTTGATCGGCCTCGGCAAGCCGCTCCGCATCCAGATTGAGAAAGACCAAATCACCTCGCTCATCTTCTGGGGACCGCCGGGTGTCGGCAAAACCACGTTGGCGCAAATCATCGCCCGAAGAACTCACTCCACCTTCGTCAACTTCAGCGCCGTGCTTGCGGGCATCAAAGAGATCAAGGAAGTCATGGTGAAGGCGGAGCAGGCCCGCCAATACGGCTCGCGGACCATTCTCTTCATCGACGAAATCCATCGTTTCAACAAAGCCCAGCAGGACGCCTTTCTGCCGCACGTGGAGAAAGGCAACATCACCCTCATCGGCGCGACCACGGAGAATCCCTCGTTTGAAGTGATTTCCGCGCTCCTGTCGCGCTGCCGCGTGTACGTGCTGCATCCGCTGACGATCGAAGAGATTCTGGCGCTGTTGGAGCGCGCGCTCACCGACTCCCGTTACGGCCTTGGGCAAGAGAAGATCGAGATCGCCGCTTCCAGTTTGGAGCGCATCGCTCTTTTTGCGAACGGTGACGCCCGCATCGCCTACAACGCCATCGAAGCCGCCGTCGTTGGCGCCGCCCCAGACGGCCAGGGCGCCAAGAAAATATCGGAACAGGATATTGAATCCGTGCTCCAGAAGAAGACGCTGCTTTACGACAAAGGCGGCGAAGAACACTACAACATCATCTCGGCGCTCCACAAATCGGTTCGCAACAGCGATGCGGACGCCGCGCTGTATTGGCTGGCGCGCATGCTGGAGGCAGGTGAAGATCCGCTTTACGTCGCTCGGCGCATGGTCCGCATGGCCACCGAAGACATCGGCCTGGCCGATCCGCGAGCGCTCACGCTGGCCATGGAGGCCATGCGGTCGGTGGATTTTCTTGGCATGCCGGAAGGGAACCTGGCCTTGGCGGAAGTGGCGGTCTATTTGGCGCTGGCGCCGAAATCAAACGCCATCTACACGGCGTATTCCTCCGCGCAACAAGACGCCACGGAGACGTTGGCGGAACCCGTCCCGCTCCAAATCCGCAATGCTCCCACGCGCTTGATGAAGGAATTGGGTTACGGCGAGGGCTACAAATACGCCCACAATTTCGACGACCGAATCACCGACATGCAATGTCTTCCCGAGAATTTGAAGGATCGCGAGTACTACGACCCCACCGACTCCGGACTCGAGAAAAGCCTCCGAGAGAAGGTGGACTGGGCCCGCAAACGGATCCACAAGAAGCAGTCCTAACCCATCACCCGGCAAGGGCCGCATCGGGCGCCAACCCAAAATCCTCAAAGAAATCCTCAAAGAATTTGCCAAACGTTATGAAAATGGATACACTAGCGCCACGCATGCCGGAGATTCAGGATGTTTTGGCGGGTTTGGTTTGGACCCTATTCCCTTTAGCGCGGGGCTCCTCTTCAGTTTCGCAAGTGTCATTGTTTCCTTTTGAAGTAAATTCTTAGTGGCTTCATTGTGTTTTGATAGGCAATCCATTGAGTTGATGCGTGACGAACTACCGCTGAGACGCCGAGCAGGGCTCGTCCTTTTTGAAAGCGGCCTTTCACTTTCATCGAGAAATTCATCCGAGGTGGATCATGGCGAAGAAGAAGAAAGTTCGGGCGGCTAAAAAGGTTTCAAAATCGAAGAAGTCTTCCAAGAAGCGCGCCGCGGGAAAGACGGCGGTTCGAACGCGATCCATCTCTGACAAGCCGGGCTGGATGGGAATCGAGGAAGTTCATTTGATGTTCACGACCAAAGATCCGCATGCGGCGGCTTTCTTTTATCGAGAGACTCTGGGATTTCCGTTTGCTCCCGAAAAGCGCCGACCTTCCGCGCCCAAGCCCGGATTCGCCTATCATGACGACAGCCGCGGAGTGCTCACGCTTCGTTCCAGCCGCGACACGTCAATTCATTTTCAAGATTACAATCTCGCCTATCACTGGGTCGCTCAATTGGGAGGACGGCCGCCTGAAGAACCCTTGTATGGGCAAATCTACTTCATCGTCCGAGACGTGGACCGCATCTATGAACAACTGTCAAGGAAGGGCGTCCAGTTTTTCGGCCCACCGCGGGACGTGCCGTGGGGATATCGCACGTTGGAATGCGCCGATCCGGAAGGCCGCCGCGTGGTCTTTGCGGAAGCGATAAAGAAACGAAAGTAATCAAAGGAAAGAATCGGCTTGCTTTTGGATTTTGATACTTGGAATTTGCCTTACCACGACCTCTCCGATGCCATCGGAGCGCTCTCCCGCTTCCCCCAAGCGCATTCTCGATTTTATTGTTTGGATTTTGATACTTGGCTTTTGGAATTTGCTTCAAATGGTGGACCGCATGGGGCTCGAACCCACGACCTCATCGTTGCGAACGATGCGCTCTCCCAAACTGAGCTAGCGGCCCACGTCTCAGAAGCGGGCATGATGATAATGGATGTCGGGGAGTTTTTCAAGGCCACAACCTCTCCGATCGAATCGTAGCGCTCTCCAGTGAGTCTTTTGCTCCTTTTTCAGTTCCCTATTTTCTTCTCACCCATCTCCAAAGGAAATAGAACATCGTCACCACGATCAACCACGGTCCGGCGCTCACGACCATGGGTCGCATCTCCGGCACCCACCAACTCGAGAGCGTGACGGCGATCAATACGGCCAGCGCCAGCGCGCCGCTCCAAGGGTATCCGGGGAGGCGGAGGGGCAGTCCCGCGACCACGCTGCGGGTCATCTTGCGCCGGAAGGAAAAGTGCGTCAGCAGAATAATCATCCACGCGAAGATGCCGCCAAAGAGCGCCACGCCCACCATCGAAAGATAAGCATTCTGGGGAAAGAATCGCGCCATCAGGACCGCCGCCACGAGTCCCGCGGTGGAAGCCAGCAAGGCGTTGCGCGGCGCGCCGCTGGGCGTGACTCGGCCGAACAGCGGGGGCGCAAATCCGCTTCGCGAAAGCGAGAACAACATTCGCGAGGTCAGATAGAGGTTGGTGTTCATGGAAGACAGCGCCGCCGTCAACACCACGAAGTTCATCAGGCCGCCGGCATACGGAACGCCCACCGCTCGAAAGACCGTCACGAAAGGACTCTCGCGAATTCCAATTTCCGCGTGAGGCACGATCATGATCAAGATGAAAATGGCGCCCACATAAAAAAGAACCAAGCGGCCCACGGTTCCCTTCATTGCTTTGGGAATGCTCCTGCCCGGGTCTTTGGCTTCCCCGGAAGTCACGGCGACAATCTCCACTCCCAGAAAACTGAACATCACCAGGCTCGACGCCAGCCACACGCCGGCCCATCCGTGCGGGAAGATAATCGCGTGATTCGAAAAGTCGTGAAACGATAGAGCCACGCCCTGCCGCCCGCCAAAGATCAAACCGCATCCCGTAATCAAGAACGCCGCGATGGTCACCACTTTGATCATCGCAAACCAATATTCGAACTCCCCAAACCGCGAAACCGTCCGCGAGTTCACGTAAACCATGGATGTGGAAAAGACAACAATCCAAAGCCAAGCGGGAACGTGAGGAAACCAGTAGCGGCAATAGATGGAGGCGGCCACCACTTCGCTGCCGATGGCGATCACTTGCGCCAGCCAGTAGGAATAACGAACCGAGAATCCGGCCCACGGATGCAGGAACTCGTCGGCATGCACGCCGAACGAACCGGCCAGCGGACGCACCACCGTCATCTCCGCCAGCGCCAACGTCACAATCAAGGCGATCAACGCGCCCATCAAGTACGTGAGCAGGACCGCTGGCCCCGCCAATTGAACGGCCACGCCGCTGCCAAGAAAAAGTCCGGTGCCGATGGCGCCGCCGATCGCGATCATGGTCAACTGGCGCTCCGACAATTGCCGCTTCAGACCGCGCTCTTGATCGTCTAGTGGCGCCTGCGAAGCCGTTTCACCGGGGGCACTGTCTTCCGGAATGGGAAGAGACATGACTCAACGCTTTCGCTTTCAAAATTGATAATAGATATTCGGAACTGCAATGTGTGAAGTAGTTCTTCGGGGATCCGGAAACTGAGAGGCTTCAACTCAGTTCCTCCAACAAACCTTGAATTTCTTGGGTAGCTTTTGGGTTCGACGTTCGCTGAGCCGCCGCGAGCCCCGCGCTCAACACCTCGCGCGCTTCGTCGTGCCGTCCCAGCCGCATGAAGAGCTGACCGCACATCTGATAGGCCGGAACATAAGCCGGATCAAATCCGATAATCTTGCGATAGAGCGCGACGGAGTCCTCGAATTGTCCGACCTTTTCGTATTCCATCGCCAACGCATAATGCGCAAACGAATCGGTGGGCGATTGCCGGATCGTCTCTTCGAAAATCTCGATGCGTGATTGAGTCAAGGCAGTCCTTCTCCAAGCCGAATCAAAAATAGATGCCTTCTTCGAAGAAATTTCGAATCTCGTTGAGGTCGCGCGTCTGGCCGAGCGCGAGAATCAATTTGATTCGCGCTTTTTGTCCGGGGAGATTGCCGCCGAAGATGGCGCCCAATTTGCGCGATTGCTTTCCGGCGCCCTCATAACCGTAGGTATCGAGAACGCGTCCTCGTGTGCAACGGGAGCACACCACCACCGGCATCGGTTTTTGAAGTGCGCGCTTTACAGCCGCGAACGCCGCCGGAGGAATGTTGCCGCGCCCCATGGCTTCGATTACCAGACCTTGAACGCCGGTGTCGATGGCGTAATCGATCAAGCGCGGATCGAATCCGACGTACATCTTGAACATATCGACGCGCGTCTCCAGGCTTTCGGGGCGAAGAATTTTTCGCCAGAATTTTCCCCGCACCCACATAATGCGATCCTTATCGGCCAAGCCAATGGGGCCGAACTCCGGGGATTTGAAGGCGTCGAACGCTTCAGTGTGGGTCTTGGTGACTTCGCGCGCGGTCACGATTTCATCGTTCATCACCACCATCACGCCGCGATCGACGGCGTCGGCATCGAGAACGACGCGGGCCGCCGACACGATGTTGTGCGCGCCGTCCCATCCGATTTCGCCGCTGTGCCGCATCGCGCCGATTACCGCCACCGGCTTAGAGGAGTCGACCGTCAGTTCCAAGAAGTATGCGGTCTCTTCGAGCGCGTCCGTGCCGTGCGTGACCACCGCGCCAGCAATCTCCGGGCGACACAGTTGTTCGTTGAGCAATTGAGACAGCTCGAACATTTTTTCGGGAGTCATGTGCGGGCCGGGAAGCCGCGCGAAATCGATGAGTTCGTAATCGCACACCGTTGAAAGATTCGGCGTCATCGCCAAGATTTCGGCGCCCGAATAAGCCGGCACGGCGGCCCCAACTTCGGGATCGAACTTCATCGACATCGTGCCCCCGGTGAAAACAAACAACACCTTCGACGAGGTCATTTCAATCGGATTCCTTCTTCTTGAGATTGTTTTCGAGGAATTCAAACAGCGCGGGGATAGATGCGGCGTTTTCGAGCGAGCCTTGAGCCATATTCTTCGATCCGCCGCCACGCAAGGGAAACTGTTGCGCCGCCGCTTTGAACACTTTGCCCGCATCGACGCCCACATCAACCGACGTGGCAATCAACCACTGCGGTTTCTCGGTGAGCACCACAAAGGAAGCCACCACGCGCGGCGTCGACGTGGCATGCTGCGCCAGCAGTCTCACGTATTCCGTTTCGACGCCGTCGAATTGCTTGAAGATCGCCCGTACCGCGCCCACGTTTTTCGCTTCCCTTAAAAGTTCCCGCGCTTCGAACTCCGCCACGCGATCCAACAACTTCAGTCGTTCTCGCCGCGCCGATTTTGATTCTTCCACTTGTTTCTCGATGAGCGCGGGAATCTGATCCACCGGAGAGGACAGCGTTTTCGACACTTGAGTTAGGACGTCGAAATCGCCCTGCGCGCGCCTGAGCGCCCGCCCACCGCATACAAACTCAACGCGCCAGCCTTGTTTGTAGCGCTCCACCTTTCGAGGCAGAATCACGCCCACTTGACCGGTGTGGCTGACGTGAGTGCCGCCGCACGGGGAGCGATCGAAGTCCGCGACTTCAATGACGCGCAGGATTCCTTCACGCGTTGATTCCTTCCGAAGATTCAAAGCGGCGGCCTCCTCGCGCGTCACATTCAAGACGCGCACCGGACGATCTTCGAACAGAATCTGGTTAGCCAGATCGATCACCTTAGGAAGATCGTCGGGAATCGAGCGCTGCGTTTGCAGATCGATGGTGCAGGTTTCATTTCCGAGATGGAAGCTGACTGTGGGGGCATTGCAAACTTGAATAAACGCGGCCGAGAGGATGTGTTGTCCGGAGTGTTGCTGCATGTGGTCGAGTCGCCGCGCCCAATCGATTCGCCCGACCACGCGATCGCTTTTCACCGGGGCATCGACGACGTGAATGATTTCGTCGCTCGCTTCTTCTTCCATCACGTCGACGACGGAGCTTTCATTGAGCGAGCCTTGGTCGAAAGGTTGACCGCCGCCGGTGGGATAGAACGCAGTTCGATCCAGAGTGACATGGAGCTTGCCGCCGACCTCACGCTCAGAAAGGACATGCGCTTCGAATTCGCGCAGAAAAGAGTCGGCATAATAGAGCCGTTCGGTGGCCATGATGGCGAATCAGTCTCCCAGCACGTCGAGGTACTTCAATCCGGAACCGGTGTTGAACAGAACCACGCGATCATCGGGCCGAACCAGACCATCGCGTTGAAGTTTTTTCAAGGCCGGCAAACACGCGGCGCCTTCGGGAGCGCAGAAAATTCCTTCATGCTTTCCAATCTCTTTCACTGCGGCCTTCAAATCCGCATCGTCCACCATGACGGCGTTGCCGCCGCTGCGGCGCAGAATGTCGAGCATGATGAAGTCGCCGATGGCGCCCGGCACTCGCAAACCGGCGGCAATGGTATGCGCGTTTTGCCAAGTGGTCGCCTTGGCAGCGCCGTCGTGAAACGCCTTGACGATGGGCGCGCAGCCGCTGGCCTGCACCGTCACCATCTTGGGACGCTTCGAGCCGATCCATCCCATCGCTTCCATTTCATCGAAAGCTTTCCACATGCCGATCAACCCGGTGCCGCCACCGGTGGGATAGAAAATCCAGTCGGGCAGATTCCAATTGAACTGCTCCGCCAGCTCATAGCCCATGGTCTTCTTGCCTTCGATCCGGTACGGCTCTTTGAGCGTGGAGACATCGAACCAACCTTCCTTGTCTTTTCGTTCGGCGACGATGCGTCCGCAATCGCTGATGAGGCCGTCGACCAGCGTCACCTGTGCGCCGAAAGATTTGCACTCAATGAAGTTTGCTTGCGGAACATCCTTGGGCATGAAGATGTGCGCTTCCATCCCGGCTTGGGCCGCATAGGCCGCCATGGCGCTGGCCGCATTGCCCGCCGAGGGAACAACGACTTTCTTGATTCCTAATTCCTTCGCCATGGAGATGGCCGCCGCCATGCCGCGCGCCTTGAACGAGGCGGTGGGATTGGGCGATTCGTCTTTGATGAAGAGATTTCGCAATCCGATCGCGCTCCCCAAAGAACCGCAGTGGAACAGCGGGGTGTATCCTTCACCGAGGCACACGATGTTCTCATCGTTGACCACCGGCAGCACTTCCCGGTAGCGCCACATCGTCTTCGCGCGCGTCGCCAAGCCCTCGCGAGTGATTTGAGCTTTCGTCAGATCGTATCGCACCAGCAGCGGCAGTTTGCATTCGGGACAGAGGTTATAAATCTTCTGCGGAGGAAAATGTTTCTTGCAGGAGGAACATTCCAAATGCGTGACGTGGTTCATGTCTATGATTTCCTTTCTCCGTAATCAAAAAACGAGAGTATATCAGATGTCTTCAGTGCGGACAAAAACGGGTCGGAAATCCGGTTGACACCGGAATAGGGTCGGGATAGAGTTTCTGATGGAACTCTGTTCACTAGCCACTTCTTTGGCAATCCTCCTCCTCTGGAATCTCTTCCGGCCCACAAGGCAGTACGTTAATGTTCTGCGACATTGAACGGGAGCACAACCTACGAGAAGACCCGCACGCCCGCCTTGATGGAGGCTGGCGTGACATTTTCAATTCCTCTCACTGGTTCAACTGTTGCCGGCAGAACGTGAGAAT